>JAGWVP010000684.1 GCA_018970825.1 bacterium
AAAGGCGATGTGCTGGGCGTCGCGCGCCTTGCAGGCATCATGGGGGCCAAACGCACGAGCGAGCTGATCCCGTTGTGCCACCCGATTCCGCTCACCCGAGTCACGGTTGGATTCGAATTGTTCGATCAGCCACCCGAAGTCGAGTGCCTCGCGACTGCAGAGACTGTCGGGCAGACGGGCGTCGAAATGGAAGCGCTCACCGCCGTGCAAGTGGCGCTCCTCACGATCTACGACATGTGCAAGGCGGCCGACCGCGGCATGGTGGTCGAGGAGTTGCGGCTCGAGTCGAAGAGCGGCGGGCGCAGCGGCGACTGGAAGAGGCCGCGATGAGCGACCGTCGGCCGACGCTGCCGCGCGCCGCGCGCGAACTCCCGCCCGGGCTCGAGCTCGACGTCCGCCTGAAGGAGGGCAAGGACGGCCCCGCGCGCGCCGGGCACCCGTGGGTCTTCTCGGGCGCGATCGCGCAGGTCTCCGGCGACGAGTCGCCCGGCGCATTCGTTCGCGTGGTCGCCTTCGACGGCACCCTGCTCGGGGTCGGCACCTGGAACCCGCGCGGCTCGATCGCCGTGCGGATGTTCTCCCGCCGCGAGGAGCCGATCGGCGAAGGGCTCGTGCGCCGTCGACTCGCCGACGCTCTCGAAGCCCGCCGCGCGCTGCGCCTCGACGAGGGCCGCGGCTTCCGCCTCGTGAACGGCGAGGGCGACGGGCTCCCGGGAATCGTGATCGACGTCTACGGCGAGCACGTCGTGATGCAGCTGCTCACGGCCGGCGTCGAGCGGCTGCGGGGCGAAATCGTCGACGCACTCGCCGCGACGCTCGCTCCCGCCGGCGTCTTCGAGCGCTCGACCGGCGGCGCCCGTCGCGAGGAGGGACTGCCCGACCGCGTCGGGGTGGCCGCCGGCTCGGCGCCGCCCGAGCGCATCGAGATCGCGGAGGGGCGAGCCCGCTTCCTGGTCGACGTCCGCGGCGGC
The DNA here is from genome assembly GCA_018970825.1 of bacterium. Lineage (GTDB taxonomy): Bacteria > Desulfobacterota > Binatia > UBA12015 > UBA12015 > REEB422. The sequence goes on from JAGWVP010000684.1 coordinate 972, forward strand.
CAGAAGACCGGCTTCTTCCTCGACCAGCGTGCGAACCGTCGCATGGTCGGGCGGATCGCGCGGGGTCGCCGCGTGCTGAACGCCTTCGCCTACACCGGCGGCTTCGCGATCCACGCTGGGCTGGGCGGCGCCGAGCGCGTCACGTCGGTCGAGACCTCGGGCCCGGCGCTCGCGATCGCGCGCGAGGCATGGACGCTCTCCGGGCTCGAGGAGTCGCGTGCCGAGTGGGTCGCCCGCGACGTCTTCGACGTGCTCGAGGAATGGCGCGACCGGGACGCGTTCGACCTGGTCGTGCTCGACCCGCCGCCGTTCGCGCGCCACCGCGCCGACCGCGACCGCGCGGTACGCGCCTACCGAGACCTGAACCGGCGCGCGCTGCGCGCGCTCGCACCGGGCGGGATCCTCGCGACCTTCAGCTGCTCGCCGCACATGGACCCGGACGCCTTCTTCCACGCGGTCTCGACCGCTGTCGCGGCACCGTCGCGGCTCGCGGTGCTGGGCCACCTCGGCGCGGACGGCGACCACCCGGTGCTCGCGGCGCATCCCGAGGGGTCGTACCTGAAGGGGCTGCTCGCACGTCGATCGGCGGACTGAGGCAGCGGCCTCGCCCCCCGCCGCAGGCGGGCAAGCGGCTGCCGCCGGCTCGCGATCAGGGCCGGCGCCGGACGGGAGCGGACGGGACCGAGTCGAGCAGTGGAACGACCCTCTCGGCCGATCGTCACCGGCGCCCCGGGCGGGAAGCCCCGCCAAGCCCTCCGCGATCGCCTCGCCGCACGCCTGCCTTCGAAGACGGTGCTCCAGTACTCCCGCGGCTTCTGGACCATGGGCCTCGACTGGTACGTGCCCACGCAGGCCGGAGGGCCCGCGCGCCCGGCCCCCTCCGCCATCCTTCCACTC
>JAGWVP010000685.1 GCA_018970825.1 bacterium
GGCCGCGTCCCCCGCCGGCGCGGGCGATGCCGCGTCGGCTCGCCCGTCCTCGCCGCCGCCGGAGCCCGCCGCCGCCCCCGCCCCCGTGGCGGCTGCCGCGTCGGGCACGGGCGTCGGCGCGGAGACGCCGGACGCAGCGGCCGGGCGCTCGCGGTTCGACTCGCCTCCGTCCGTCCGCCGGGGCGGCGTCCCGCCCGGGTACACGCCCTACCCGGTGCGTCCGGCGCGCGAGTCCTCGCCCGCGGTGCGTCCGCAGCGGCCGGTCCCCGAGGCCCCTCCGCCCGGCGACGTCGGCGAGGTGATCGCCGCGGACCGCGAGCGGGACGAAGGTCCGAGGCGGGGACGCAAGGGCGAGGCGCCCGAGCGCATCGGTCTCGGCGAGTGCGTGCGCCGGGCGGTCGACCGGGCGCCCGAGGTGGAAGTCGCACGGGGCCAGGTCGCGGTGAGCCAGGCGAGGCTCGCCGAGGTCGAGGCGAAGCGATTCCTGCCGGAGGCCGAGGCGGTCGACCTGTTCGGGCTCGCGAGGCGGGCCGAGGGCACGGTGCTCGATCCTCTCGACACGGTGAACACCCACGCCTACGGCGTCTTCACCAAGGTCGAGGTCAACATGGTCCAGCCGATCTTCACCTGGGGGAAGATCACGGCCGGGATCGAGGCGGCGACCCACGCGGTCGAGGCGCAACTCGCGGCGAGCCGCGGGGTGGCGGCCGAGGTCTCCGAGCAGGTGAAGAGCCTCTACTACAACGTGCTCCTCGCCCGCTCGGTACAGGGCATCATCGAGGAGGTGAACGACGCCTTCACCTCCGCGCTCGAGACGGCGCAGCGCCGCCGCGCCGAGGGCGACCCCGACGTGACCGAGCTCGGCATCCTCTACCTACGCGTCGGCCAGGCGCAGTCGGCGAAGGAGCTTCCCCGGATCCGCCGCGGCTCGGAGAACGCGCTGCTCGCGCTGCGACGCGCCATCGCCGAGCCCGAGGGCTCCCGGGTCGACGTGAAGGAGCGCAGGTTGCGCCCGGAGAAGGCTGAACTCGAGCCGCTCGAGGCCTACGCGGAGCGCCTGTTCCTGAACAACCCGGCGTGGCGCCAGCTCGACGCCGGCATGGCGGCCAAGGCGCAGGAGATCCGCACCGTCGAGGCGGACTACTTCCCGATGTTCTTCGTGACCGGCAACTTCCGCTACGGATACGCGCCCCGCCGCGACCGCCAGTTGAACCCCTTCGCCTACGACACCTTCAACATCCTGGAGGGACCCGGCGGCGTGCTCGGCGTCCGGTGGCCGCTCAACTTCCACGTGACCGCCGCGCGCGCGAACACGGCCCGGGCCGAGCTGGGCTTGCTGGAAGCGCGTCGCCGCCAGGCCGCGACCGGTCTCCCGCTCGAGTTGAAGACCGCCTACGACCGGGTCGTCGACACGGGCACCGCCGTCGAGAAGGCGGAGGTCGGGCGCCGCTCGGCGCGTGCGATCCTGACGCTCGCGGTGACGAATTTCGACGTCGGGATCGGCGAGCCGCGAGAGATCATCGAGGCACTCGCGACCTACTCGCGCGTGTCGACGGAGTACTACGAGACGGTCCGCGATCACAACATGGCGCTCGCCGGCCTCTCGCGCATTCTCGGCGAGGAGGTCGCCGACCTCGACGAAACCGCGCAGGTCGTCCCTCCGCTCGCCGCCGCTCCGGCCGATGCCTCCGTCGTGCAGGCCGAGGCCGATCGACGGGCCGCGGCGGCGCTCGCCTCGCTCGCGCGGCAGATGGACACGGCGGCGGCCGCCGTGGGTGCGGCGCCCGCGCGGGGTGCGGCGCCCGACGCCGGCGCCCCCTGACGCGGCCGGGCGGGAGCCCCCGCCTCAGAGATCGGCGAGCGCGCGG
>JAGWVP010000686.1 GCA_018970825.1 bacterium
GTCGCTCCCTCGCAGGAGATGTACGGAGCGGTTCGCGACCTGGCGGCGACCAAGCCCGTCGTCGCCTCGCTCGGTTCGGTCGCGGCCTCCGGCGGCTACTACGTCGCGGCCGCAGCGGACGAGGTCGTCGCGAGCCCCGGCACCCTGACCGGCTCGATCGGCGTCATCATGTCGCTCACCAACGTGAGCGGACTGCTCGAGAAGCTCGGAGTGGAGGCCGACGTCCTGAAGGCGGGCGCCCGCAAGGACATGGGATCGCCGTTCCGGGCGCTCACGGCGGAGGACCGCAAGCTCTTCCAGGAGATGCTCGACCAGGTCCACGGCCAGTTCATCGACGCGGTCGCGGCCGGCCGGAAGATGGACGTCGCGACCATGCGCAAGCTCGCCGACGGGCGGGTCTACACCGGGCAGCAGGCGAAAGACCTCGGGCTGGTCGATCGGCTCGGGGGCCTCGACGAGGCCGTCCGGCTCGCGGCGGGCCGGGCGGGGATCGAGGGCGAGCCGACGGTCGAGACGCGACGCCCGTCGCGGCGCCCCTGGTGGCTGCGCGCGGTGGTCGGGCAGGAGTCGGAAACCCCGGTCGAGCCCTCGCTCGCGGGCCTGCTCGGCCGGCTCGTCCGGTCCGGGGGGGACGCGGGGGCCGGGTCGGGCGAACTTCTCTGGCGCGCACCGCTTGCAACCGACGGGCTTCGCTGGTGAAGAAACGGCTCCGGGGATCCGAGCGATGACCAAGCGAGAGCTCATCGAGGAAGTCGTCCACGCCCGCACCGACCTTCCGCGGCGCGAGGTGGAGGCGCTCGTGAACGGCGTCTTCGAGACGCTGTCCGACGCGCTGGCGCGCGGCGAGCGCATCGAGATCCGCGGCTTCGGAAGTTTCATCGTGAAGCGGCGCAACGCGCGCGAGGGCCTGAACCCGAAGACCGGGCAGGTGGTCGCGGTGCACGCGAAGCGAGTCGCGTTCTTCAAGGCGGGCAAGGAGTTGAAGCAGCGCGTCGACTCGCGCCCGATCGACGAGGCTGCCGACGGGGCCGTGCGCGGGGTCGAGCCCGAGCGCGCGCGCACTCCGTCGCGCAAGCCCGCGTCCGCGACGCCCGAAGTCGGGCGCGCCGCCTACGGCATGGCCGCGGCCGGAGGCGACGAGTAGCCGCGGGTCCGTCGCGCCGCCCGGTCGCAGCCGCGGCCGCGCGTGGTGCGCCGCCGCCCGCCGGTGCGGATCCCGCGACCATGGCGACCGCCACCACCCTGGGCGGGCTTCGCGCCGCCGGCGTCCGGACCGAGCGGGTCCGCGACGAGCTCCGGCGCAACCTGCTCGGGCGCCTCTCGCGCGGAGAGCGGATCCTGCCCGGGATCGTCGGCTACGACGAGACCGTCATCCCGGACGTCGAGAACGCGATTCTCTCCGGGCACCACATGGTGCTTCTCGGGGAGCGCGGGCAGGCCAAGTCGCGCATCATCCGTGGGCTCGTCGAACTGCTCGACGCCGAGGTTCCGGCGGTCGCGGGCTGCGAGATCCACTGCGATCCCTTCGCGCCCATCTGCGCCCCCTGCCGGGCCCGGGCCGCCGAGGCGGGCGAGGACCTGCCGGTCGAGTGGCTGCCCCGGGAAGCTCGCTACGGCGAGAAGCTCGCGACGCCGGACGTCTCGATCGCCGACCTGATCGGCGAGATCGATCCCATCAAGGTGGCCGAGGGACGGTATCTCGCCGACGAAACGACGATCCACTACGGGCTCATCCCCCGAACGAACCGAGGCATCTTCGCGATCAACGAGCTGCCCGACCTGATGGAGAAGATCCAGGTCGGTCTCTTCAACCTGATGGAGGAGCGCGACGTCCAGGTGAAGGGGTTCAAGATCCGGCTGCCGCTCG
>JAGWVP010000687.1 GCA_018970825.1 bacterium
GGGAGCGAGGTGAGGACCTGGAGGATGCCGATTTCGTTGGACGAGCGGAACCCGTCGTTCCCGATCTCCCATCGCCCCCGCAGCGGCTTCACCGCGACACGGGATTCCCAGTCGGAGGGAACGGAAAGTCCGGGAGGCAGGGCGGGGTTCGGCTTCACCGGATCGAGGTTCGGAAGGGCCGGCGTCGTCTGCGGAGGAACGGGAGCGGGAGGCGTTTCTTCGCCGGAAACAAGGGCGGGGACTTCACCCGATCCTGACGAATCTCCCATCCGGGAAAGGGCCAGTCCGCCGAGTCCGAGGGCCAGGAGGGCGACGCAGGAAGCGATCACGAGGGGCCGGCGCGAACGACCGCAGCGATCGAGCCGGAGAAGGAACTCCGAGGCCGAGGCGAGACGTTTTTCAGGCCGGGTGCGGAGCGAGTCGAGGACGAGTTTTTCCAGCCCGGTCGGGAGGTCGCGGCGAATCCGTCCCGGCGCGTCGAAGTGGCCCTGGGGACGCACGCCGGTGAGCAGTTCGTAGACGATCACGCCGAGCGAGTACACGTCGGCCCGCGCGTCGACCTCCCGGCCCTCGACCTGCTCGGGGGCCATGTAGCCGAGGGTCCCCACCGAGGTACCGCTGAGGGTGAGCCGCTGCGACTCCGGGCCGAGGGGCAGGGCGAGGCCGAAATCGGTCACCTTCGCGTTGCCGTCGATGGCGACGAGGATGTTCTCGGGCTTCAGGTCGCGATGGACGATGCCGGCACCATGCGCGGCCGCGAGTGCCGAGGCGACCTGGCGCGCGATGGAGAGGACCCTACGCGGGTCGCGGACGGGTTTGCCCGTCTTGAGCCATTTTTCGCGCAGGCTCCCGGAGCCGACCCACTCCATCACGATGGCGGCGCCGCCGTCGTCGAGCCTGACAAAGTCATAAACGGCGACGATGTGCGGGTGCGAGAGCCGGGCCATGGAGCGCGCCTCGCGTTCGAGCCGGTCGAGCCACTGCGTCGCGGCGGCCCCGCGCATGGCCAGAACCTTCACCGCGACGAGGCGGTCGAGGCTGGTCTGACGGGCGAGCCAGACGCGGCCCATCCCGCCCGCACCGAGGAGGCGGAGGATCTCGTAGCCGGGGACGGTCGGGGCGTCATCGCCGGATTGGTCGGGAGAGAGCCCGAGTCCCTCGGCCATGAGGAGGCGCGGGTCGAGCCCGTCGAGTGCGGAACGCGGACGCGGTGCGGGAGCGGTTGGATCGGGCTCGTTCACAGCAGTTGGATGAGATGGCGCAGCTCGGCATCGACATCGCTGTCGTCGGCGTGCGTCTCGCGCACTTCCTCGCGCAGGAGCACCCCGAAGCGGGCGCGGAGCCGGTGCACGGAGACCTTCACGGTGTCGGGTTTCATGCCAAGCCGTGCGCCGAGACGCTCGTAATCGGAGGCGTCGGCGTTGGAGGTGAGAAAGGGACGCAGGGCGTCGAACTCCGCGCCTTTTCCGCGGCCCTCGCAATCGGCGCGGAGGCGTTCGCAGGTCCGCTCGAGCAGGGTGAGGGCCCATTGGCGGTCGTAGGCGGCCTCGGCGGAATCGCCTCCGCCCTCCCCGGCCGCGGCATACCAGTGTTCGGCCTCGATTCCGTCGAGGGAGACGAGGGCCCCTCCGCCGCGCTTTCCGGCGTTGGCCTTGACCTGCTCGTCCTTCGCATACCGTCGGAAGGCGGTGAGGAGAAAAGTCCGCAGCTTTCCGCGACCGGCGTCGGCGCGGGAGAAGAGTTCGTCGATCACCGCCTTGGCTAGGAACCCCTGCACGAGGTCTTCGGCATCCGCCGGCGAATGGCCGTCGCGGCGGGCGAAGGTGTAGAGCGGCAACCAGTAGGCCTCGCAGAGTTCCGCGAGA
>JAGWVP010000688.1 GCA_018970825.1 bacterium
GCGGGTGCCGCGTCGGTCGCGCCGTTGCGCCCGGTCGCCTCGCGCGACCCGGCCGGCTCGGCCTCGACGGGAGGCGCCACGTCCGCGGCGTCGGTGTCCGAGGTCGAGATCTCGCTGGTCGTGCCGCTCCACGACGAGCGGGACAGCCTCCACCTGCTGCTCGCCGAGTGCTGCGAGGTACTCGACGACCCCGCGCGCGACTGGCGGCCGCTCGGAATCGCGCCCGGCGCGCGCGCGCCTCGCTGGGAGATCGTGTTCGTCGACGACGGTTCGACCGACGGCTCGTTCTCGCGCCTGCGCGAGCTCGCCGCCGCGAACCCCCGGGTCCGGGCGATCCGCCTGCGGCGCAACCTCGGCAAGGCCGCGGCACTCGCGGAGGGCTTCGCGTCGGCGCGCGGCGACATCGTCGTCACGCTGGACGCCGACCTGCAGGACGACCCGCGCGAGATCCCACGCATGCTCGCCGTGCTCGCCCAGGGCTACGACCTGGTGAACGGCTGGAAGCGCAAGCGCCACGACTCGCAGGCGCGCGTGGTCGCCTCGCGGCTCTTCAACGCGGCGGTGCGCGCCGCGACCGGGATCGAGCTGCGCGATCTCAACAGCGGCTTCAAGGTCTACCGCCGCTGGGTGGTCGAGCGCGTGCGCATCTACGGCGAGCTGCACCGCTTCATCCCGGTCATCGCGGCGTGGCAGGGCTGCGCGGTCGGCGAGATCGAGGTCGCCCACCGTCCTCGGCGCTTCGGCCGCTCGCGCTACGGCTGGGGCCGTGCGTTCCGCGGCATGATGGACCTCGTGACCGTCATGTTCCTCACCCGTTTCGACACGCGGCCGGCGCACTTCTTCGGGCTCCCCGGGGTACTGCTCATGTCGGCGGGCGGTGCGATCCTCGGCTACATCGCGTACCTGCGGCTCGCCTACGGGCAGATCCTCTCGCGCCACCCGCTGCTCATCTTCGGCGTGCTTCTCCTGCTCGCGGGGCTGCAGCTGTTCACGAGCGGGCTGCTCGGCGAGATGCTCGCGGCGCAGGCGCCGCGCGACGAGACGTCGGTCGTCGGCGACCGGATCGGCTAGTCCGCGCGGCCCGCGCGGGCGCGGTCAGGCGCGGGCGTCGGGCGCTCCGAGCCCCGTCGCGGGCGGTCCCTCGATCCCGGCCAGCCGGGAAAGCTCGTCCACCCGGGCCGCCCAGGTGTGGTGTGTCAGGCAGTCGCGCACCTCCCGGGCAGGGAAGGGCGCGCCGGCCACGCGCTCGATCGCGCGCGCGAAGGACTCCGCGTCCTCCGCGAAGACGACGCCGGGCACGCCTGCGAGGTCGGGCATCGGCGTCGAGACCACGGGGCGTCCCATCGCGAGGTACTCCCACGCCTTCAGCGGGCTCACCGCCGCCGTCAGCCGATTGCTCGCGAACGGGACGATCGCGACGTCGACCGCGGCGAGGTAGTCGGGAACCTGCCGCTGCGGCTTCGGCCCGAGCGCGTGCACGTTGGGCGCGGACGGCAGGCGTCGGTCGCCTGCTGGGCCGACCAGGTCGAAGGCGGCCGCGGGCAGGAGGCGTGCGACCCGCTCGAGCAGGTCGAGGTCCACCCAGTCGCCCCAGAGCGCACCGACGTAGCCGACGGTCGGCCGGCCACGGCGGAGATCCGCCGGCACGGGCCTCGCGACCGACGCATCGAACCGGTGCAGGTCGACCGCGTTCGGAAGGAGTGCGACGGGACGTCCGCTGCGCCGCTCGAGGTCGTCGCGCAAGAGGGCGGAGCTCGCGAGCAGCAGGTCCGCCCCCGCGATCGCACGGTCCTCGGCCGAGCGCTCCCACCAGCCGGCGCCGAGCGAGCCGTCCCACAGGTCGATCGCGTCGTAGGCGAGGCA
>JAGWVP010000689.1 GCA_018970825.1 bacterium
AACCGGGCGAGCGTCTGCCCGAGGAGGAGAAGGTCGTCGCGTGTCACCCGGCCTCCGTCGATCACGATCTGCACCTCGCGGACGGTCTTCGCCCGCGCCTCGTCGAGCTTGACGATCTCGTCGGCGACGATCTGGCAGCGCTCCTCGGAGACCTCGAGTTTGCCGGTGAGGCAGAGGGGATCCTGGCCGAGAAGGAGGTTCTCGTTGCGCCGGAAGCACTCCGGCCAGGCGACGACCTCGACGATCCCGTGCCGGTCCTCGAGGAAGAAGGTCGCGTAGCGGTCGCCCTTCTTGCTGTTCTTCAGCTTGAGGCTCTGGACGACGCCGGCGATCGTCACCTTCTGGGCCGACGGCAGCTGCCGCAGCGCCGAGGTGTGGCAGGTGACGAGGCGCTCGAGTTGGCGCGCGAAACGGTCGAGGGGATGCGCCGTGATGAAGAAGCCGAGCGTCTCCTTCTCGGCGACGAGCAGTTCCTGCTGGCTCCACGACGAGGCCTGGGCGAAGACGAATCGCTCCGGGCCTCCGCCCGCGCCGCCGAAGAGGGTGTGCTGGTCGATCTCGGTCGCGACCTTCGCGGCCCAGCGCACGAGATCCTCGAGGGCGGCGACGAGCCCTCCCCGCTCCTGTCCGGTCGAATCGAAGGCACCGCACTTGACCAGGCTCTCGAGCACCCGTCGGTTCACGTGCGCGGAGCGCACCCGGCGCACGAAGTCGTCGAGCCCGAGGAAGGCGCCGTCGCGGTCGCGGCTCTCGAGAATGGCCTCGATCGCCTTCGCACCGATGCCCTTCACGCCGCCGAGCCCGAAGCGGATCCGTCGCTCGTCGCCCGCGACGACGACCGTGAAATCCTCCCGGCTCTCGTTCACGTCGGGCGGGAGCACCGGGATCCGCCGCTCGCGCGCCTCCGCGATGTTCTTGTGCGTCCGGTCGGCGTCGCCCATCTCGAGCGTCATGAGCGCTGCGATGAACTCCTCGGGGTAGTGCGCCTTCAGCCAGGCCGTCTGGTACGACACGAGCGCGTAGGCCGCTGCGTGCGACTTGTTGAAGCCGTAGCCGGCGAACGTCTCCATCTGGTCGAAGACGTCGCCGCCGAGCTTCTCGGCGATGCCGTTCTTCACCGCGCCCGCGACGAACCGCGAGCGCTCCTGCGCCATGACGTTCTTGTCCTTCTTGCCCATGGCGCGGCGCAGGTTGTCGGCGTCGCCGAGCGAATAGCCGCCGAGGATCTGCGCGGCCATCATGACCTGCTCCTGGTAGACCATGATGCCGTAGGTCTCGCGCAGGACGGGCTCGAGCAGCGGGTGCGGGTACACCGTGTCCTCGCGGCCGTGCTTGCGCTGGATGAAGCGCTCGACCATCCCCGAGTCGAGCGGGCCCGGCCGGTACAGCGCGTTGATCGCGACGATGTCCCCGAAGCACGACGGCTTGAGCCGGGTGACGAGTTCGCGCATGCCGCTCGATTCCATCTGGAAGATCCCGACGGTCTCGCCGCGCGACAGGAGCTTGTAGGTCTTCTTGTCGTCGAGCGGCAGCGAGGACACGTCGACCTCGACCCCTCGCCCCTCGCGGATCCGGCGCACGACGTTCTGGATCAGCGTCAGGTTCTTGAGCCCCAGGAAGTCGAACTTGATGAGCCCGACCTTCTCGACGTCGCCGCCCGGGAACTGGGTGAGGACCGCACCTTCCTTGTCGACGCAGAGGGGCACCGTCTCGACGAGCGGGCGCGGCGCGATCACGATGCCGGCTGCGTGCTTCGAGTGGTGGCGCATGAGCCCTTCGAGCTTGAGCGCGTAGTCGAAGAGCTTCTTCTCGCGGTCGCCGCGATCGCGGACCTCGCGCAGCTTCGGCTCCATCTCGAGCGCC
>JAGWVP010000690.1 GCA_018970825.1 bacterium
GCGAGGAGGTCGAGGCCGCGGACCTTGCCTCGATCGAGCAGGACATCCGGCGACTGTCCGACGAGATCGAAGCACTCGAGAAGGAGCACAAGGCTCTCGCCGAGAAGAGTGGTGCCGCGCAGAAGGAGATGGAAAGCCAGGAGAACCTCGAGGGATCGGCCGGCGTCGCACAGGACGAAGAGAACGAGACCAGCCGGCTCCGCTCCGCGGTCGAGCAGTGGGTGCGGCTTCGTGTCGCGTCGACGGTCCTCGGACGCGCCCTCGAGAGCTACCGGGAGAAGAACCAGGACCCCCTGGTCGCGATCGCGTCCGAACGCTTCCGGTCGCTCACGGCGGGGGCCTTCGAGCGGCTCGCGACCGATCTCGGCGACGAAGGGCCCGAACTGCGGGCCGTGCGGGCGCGGCGAGACTCCGGCGAGGGGCCCCGGGAGCGCGTCCTCAGCACCGGCCTGAGCCTCGGCACCGCCGACCAGCTCTTCCTCGCGCTGCGGCTCGCCGCCGTCGAGCGCTACTGCGCGGCGAGCGAACCCCTGCCCTTCGTGGCCGACGACCTCCTTCCGTCGTTCGACGACGACCGCACCCGGGCCGCGATCGCGAGCCTCGCGAAACTGGGCGAGACGACCCAGGTGCTGCTCTTCACGCACCATGCCGCCGTCGCGGACCTCGCACGCGAGTCGCTCGGTCCGGCCGTCCGGATCCACCGGCTGGCGGACCTCCAGCGGCAGGATCCCGCGGCGACGAAAGGAGCTTGACGGTCTCCCGAGAAACTGGCACCTGTCATGTCATAACTTCCCGCGCGAGCGGCACCCCTCCGGAGAACGACATGGGAGACCCGAGAGACATCCACTCTCCGACGCGGCTCGGCGCACTCGCCCTCGCCGTCGCCCTCGCCACGCTCGCCCTCGCCCCGGGCTGCGGCACCGTCGACACCGCCCCGGCCGCCGACGAGTCGTGCTCCGCCGAGCCCACGATCCGCACCACCGCGGCCGGCGTTCCCTTCGTCCGCACGCCCGACGCCTGCTTCGCGGCCCTCGCCGACTTCCCCTGGGAGCCGAAGTACGTCGAGATCGACGGGCTCAGGCAGGCCTACGTCGACGAGGGGCCGCCCGACGCCGCGCCCGTCCTGCTGCTCCACGGGGAGCCGTCGTGGTCCTACCTCTACCGGAAGATGATCCCCGTTCTCCTCGCGGGGGGCCACCGCGTGATCGCGATGGACCACCTGGGCATGGGGCGCTCCGACAAGCCGACCGGGATCGACTCCTACTCGTACCTCGGACACGCGGACCGCCTCGCGCGCTTCATCGAGAGGCTCGGGCTCTCCGACGTCACGCTCTTCGTGCAGGACTGGGGCAGTCTCGTCGGCCTGCACGTCGCGGGAGAGCACCCGGAGTGGTTCGCGCGCATCGCCGTCGGCGACGGCGCGCTGCCCCTCCTGCCCGCCGGGTTCCAGGTCATCCAGCCGATCGCCGATCCGGACGTCCCCGACCCGAGCCTCGTCCTGCCCTTCGGGGACATCCCGGCCCAGCAGGTGCCGTTCTACGACGCCTGCGGCCAGCCGCTCGACGCCCTCCCGAACGAGTTCGCAGCGTGGGCGACCTACGCGATGCGGGGCTCGAGCTTCCGCCCGTCCGAGGTCCTCGAGGCGCTCACCTGGTTCCCCCTCGAGCCCTCCGCGGCCGCTGCCTACGACGCGCCGTTCCCCCGGCGCGAGTACATGGCGGGCGTGCGGACCTTCCCCTCGCTCATCAACCAGGTCGGCGGGACGAACGACCGGGCCTGGGCCGGCCTGAAGGCGTTCCCGCGGCCCTTCGTCACGATCTGGGCCTCCAACGACCCCGGGAGCCTGGGGCGATTCGGGGC
>JAGWVP010000691.1 GCA_018970825.1 bacterium
GGGTCCGATCGCGACGCGCTCGAACGACGCCTCGGGCGAGGCGTCGACGTCGACGCCCGTGGACGCGAAGCCGGAGACGGCGAGATCCGACACGTCGAGCCCGCCCGCCCCGTCGGCGCGAAACCCGACCGTGCCGCCGTCGACCGTCGCTTCCGCGACCGAGGCGACCGCCACGAGGGAGACCGCGATGCCGACGCCGGAGTGACCGGTCGCCGTCACGTTCCCGATCGAGACGCCGTCGCTCGATGTCGCGGCGAAGGCGTCGGTGCCGCCCTCGACCGCGGCCCGGATCAGTCGGCTGCGGGGGCTCGCCGCGACCTCGATCCCGGCGCCGGAGTGACCGGAGACGGAGGCGTCCGCGATCCCGGAGTCGGGGCTCCCGTCGATCCGCACGCCGGCGCCGCCGCCGTCGACCGCGATGCCGTCGAGATCGGACCGCGGGCTCGACTGCACGAGGAGCCCGGTCCCGGCGTGCCCCGAGACCGCGGCGTCGCGAAGCACGAGGTCCGCACAGGAAGAGGCCACGATGGCGCGCGCGCCCCCCGTCACCTCGACACCCTCGAGGACCGAGCCCGGACTCGACTCCAGCGAGAGGCCGTCCCCGGACGAACGCCCGGCGCGGTCGATCGAGAGGTGGCGAACCGCGGCCGATTCGCTGGTCGCGAGCCGCAATCCCGCCGTGCCACCGACGAGTTCGACGCCGTCGAGCGTCGCCTCGGGGCTCGTCGAGATCGAAAGGCTCTCCTGCAGGGCCCCGGAGACCGACACGTCGAGGAGGGCCGCGCCGGGCGACCCGACGATGCCGATTCCGAGCGCGCCCCCGGCAACCGCGACCCGCTCGAGACTCGACGCCGGGCTCGTCTCGAGGAAGATCCCGTCGCCGGAGTGCCCCGACACGCGGACGTCGCGAAGCACGAGTCGCGGAGCCGCGATCGAGCGCACGCCGCGAAGCCCGCCGGCGAACGCGAAGCCCGACACGGAGACGTCGGCGTGCGTGACGAGCAGCCCGGTCGCACCCGGGGCGCTCGCGATCACGACCGAGCCCGGCGCGCCGTCGGCGACGAGCGACACGCCCGCGGCTTCCGACTCGAGCCGCTCGGCGTAGGTGCCCGGGCGCACGTGGATCGCGTGACCCGAGGTCACCGTCTCGAGCGCGTGCACGATCGTCTTCCAGGGCGTCGCCTTCGACTGCGCCTGGATCGGCGAGCGCGCGTCGTTGCCGGTCGTCGCGTCCACCCAGAACTCGAGGGCGACCGCGGGGCCCGACGCGAACGCGAGCGCGACGAAGGCGAGCGAGGCCACGAGCCCGGGACGCGCCTTTCGAGCGCGTCCGCCGCCGCGAGCAGCTGGCAGGCCGGGTGTGTCCACGTGGTTCACGGGCGGGGCCGCGTCAGTCGTGCGTCCTCGCCGATCGGATCGCGCCCGCGCGCGACGCCTCGAGCAGGCAGCCACTCGTCCCGGTCGGGGCGATCAGCCCGTCGAGGGTCGCGGCGCAGGTGCCGGTCGCGGCGAGGTTCGGGGCGGTGCAGTTGGTCTTGATGCGGTCGCGCTGGGCGATCGCGTTCTCGCGGATCGGCGCCTCGAAACTCTCGGTGCCGATGCACTCCGCGAGGTCGGAGGCCCCGCGGGTCCGGCAGGTCACCGCGGCCGTCATGACCGTGTCGAAGATGCGGCGGCCCGAGGTGCCGATCGCCGTCTGGCAGGACCGGACGCCGGGGGGAATGGGGGCGTCGGGCTTGCTCGTCAGGACCTTGCGGTAGGCCGTGGCCGCGACCTCGTTGCCGACCTCGTCGTCGCTGTCGAGCAGGCAGCCCGTCTGCCCGCTCGGTTGCGGCTCGTCGAGGAGCTCGGTCA
>JAGWVP010000692.1 GCA_018970825.1 bacterium
GAGCCGATCTACGTCGACGCGGACGAGCTGCAGGTCGACCGCGAGAAGGACGCGCTCCGCGCCCGAGGCGACGTCGTCGTGAAGCGCGGCAGCTCGATCTTCGCCGCGGACGCCCTCGAGATCGACCGTCGTCACGGCGAGGCGACGGCGACCGGCTCGGTCGTGCTCGAGGACGAGCGCGCGCGCGTGCGCGCCGGACAGGCCTGGCTCGAGATGAACGACGAGACGGGCTACCTGAACGACGCCGAGATCTACCTCTCCGACACGCGATTCCAGCTCGGCGGCACCCGGATGGAGAAGGGCGTCGGCCAGACCTACCACGTCTGGGACGGCCGGATGACGACCTGCCAGTGCGACGAGGGCAAGCCGGACTGGAGCATCACGAGCGACGAGATCGACGTCGACCTCGCGGGCTGGGGCACGCTGCGCGGGGGCACGTTCCGCGTGAAGGACGTGCCGGTCCTCTGGGTGCCCTGGGGCCGCTTCCCGGTGTTGCGCGACCGGCAGTCGGGCTTCCTGTTCCCGCGCTTCGGCATCTCGAACAACCGCGGCTTCCAGTGGGTGCAGCCTTTCTACTGGGCGATCGACAAGACGAGCGACGCGACGATCACGTTCGACGTCGAGACGGCGGCGCGCATCGGCGCGATCGGCGAGTACCGCTACCTGCTCGCGCCCGACGCGGGCGGGCTGATGACCGCGAGCTACTTCAACGAGTCGATCCGCGGCCGTGCGGCCGACCAGGTCGTCGATCCCGGGACGCTCGCCGACCCGACCGTGCCGGAGAACCGCGGCAGCGTCATCGGCTACCACCAGCAGCCCGGCCCGTGGGAGGGGAGCCGCTTCTACGTGCGGCCCTTCTGGGTGAGCGACAACCTGTTCCTGCGCGAGATGAACACGCTCTCCTACCTGCCGACGGTGGGCGCGTTCTCGACCGTGCGCCGCTACACGAACTCGCAGGTGGGTCTCGTGAAGGTCTGGGACTGGGGCCTCTTCCAGGCGCAGGCGGACTACTACCAGGACCTGATCCAGAAGCAGTCGCGCGTGCCCCAGCCGCTGCCGCGCCTCACCTTCCAGGCGCGCCAGCCCGTGCTCGGCGGTCGCGTGCGGCTCGGACTGAACGCCGAGGCGGTCGAGTACTGGCGTGCCCCGCTCGCGGCGGGCCCCCGCCTCGACATCGCCCCGGAGGCCCGCGTTCCCTACCGGCTCGGAAATTACGGCTACGGCTCGGCGCGGATGATCCTGCGGGAGACGGCCTACTACCTCGAGTCGAACGACGTCCCGATCGTGCCGTACCCGACGCCGTCGCCGGCCGCGCCGCTGCCCACGCGCGCGGTCGACCGCTTCCAGCACCGCGAGATCGCGCAGTTCGTGGCCGACTTCCAGAGCGAGGTCTCCCGGACCTACGACGTCGGGTTCGGCGACGTGACGAAGGTGAAGCACACGATCGAGCCCTTCCTGCAGTACAACTGGACGCCGCTCGTCGACCAGAACGACCTGCCGGTCTACGACGCGGTCGACCGCATCGCCGCACGCAACCTCGTCACCTACGGCGTGGTGAGCCGCCTGCTCGGGAAATTCGGCGGCGGGATCGATCCCGTCTACCGCCCCGACGGGAGCCTGCTCGAGGACGCCTACTCTCCGCTCGAGCCGACCATGCTGTCGACCGCACCGCTCTCCCAGTCGGCCGCCGGCGGGCCGGGATCGGCGGTCCCGTCCTCGCTCGCGCCCGGCGGCGCCGGTCTGCCGAATTCGCCGCTCACGGTCGACGCGGCCGGCCGGATCCAGGAACTCGCGCGCGCCTACCTCCAGCAGAGCTACGCGATCTCGCATCCCTTCTACCTCGAGCCGGG
>JAGWVP010000693.1 GCA_018970825.1 bacterium
GGCGAGGCCGGGTGCAGCCGCGTCCGCGGGGTCGACCGCGACGATGTCGCCGCGGGAAGTCGACACGCGACTCCGCTTCCATCCATCCGCCGAAGCGAACCGGTCGGCGTTCACGGGGTCGGCGAACCCTGTGCTCATCGTCTGCGAAACTCTCTCGCGGGTGCGGCGGTCGGGACGTCGTCGGTCATGTCGGAGTCTGGGAGGCCGGCGGAACCTGGCCGTGCTGCAGACGGCCTGCGCCCGCGAGCCTCGAATCGACGTGAAAACGTTTAACACGGTGCCGGCGGTCGGGGAAACGCGCTTTCCGCGCCGGTCCTTCCCCGTGGGGAGGCCGAAGGCTACGAGGGACCTCATGGCATCGAGCGCGCAGGTGAAGGTGATCGGGGGCGGGCTCGCCGGCTGCGAGGCGGCGTGGCAGCTCGCACGTCGCGGCGTCCGGGTCGAACTCCACGAGATGCGCCCGCGTCGCGGGACCGAGGCCCACCAGACCGACCGCCTCGCCGAGCTGGTCTGCTCGAACAGCTTCCGCAGCGCCGAGCTCACGACCGCGATCGGGCTCTTGAAGGAGGAGATGCGTCGGCTCGGCTCGCTCGTCCTCGAGGTTGCCGAGCGCCACCGCGTGCCGGCGGGCGGGTCGCTCGCCGTCGACCGCGAGGGGTTCGCCGCCGACATGACGGCCGCGATCGAGGGCGAGCCTCTCGTCGAGATCGTACGGGACGAGGTCGAGCACCTTCCCGAGGGCCTCGCGATCGTCGCCTCGGGCCCCCTCACGTCGCCCGCGCTCTCCGAGAGCCTGCGCGCACTCTTCGGCAAGGAGTACCTCTACTTCTACGACGCGATCGCGCCGATCGTGACCGCGGAGTCGATCGACACCTCGGTCGCCTTCCGCGCCTCGCGCTGGGGCAAGGGCGGCGACGACTACCTGAACTGCCCGATGGACCGAGAGCAGTACCTGCGCTTCGTCGCCGACGTGCTCGCGGCCGACAAGGTGCCGACCCGCGAGTTCGAACGCTGCGTGCACTTCGAGGGCTGCCTGCCGATCGAGGAGATGGCGCGGCGCGGGCCCGACACGCTCGCCTTCGGGCCGCTCAAGCCCGTGGGTCTCTCCGACCCGCGCACCGGGCGACGGCCCCACGCGGTCGTGCAGTTGCGCCAGGACGACCGCGACGCGCGGCTCTTCAACCTGGTGGGCTTCCAGACGAAGATGACCTACCCCGAGCAGCGGCGCGTCTTCCGCACGATCCCCGGCCTCGAGCGGGCCGAGTTCGTGCGGCTCGGCAGCCTGCACCGCAACACCTTCCTCGAGTCGCCCGAGATCCTGCACCCGACGCTGCAGACGCGCGCGCGGCCGGACCTGCTGCTCGCAGGCCAGCTGATCGGCGTCGAGGGATACCTCGAGTCGACCGCGATGGGCTGGCTCGCGGGCGTGAACGCGGCGCGGATCGTGGACGGGCTCGCGCCGCTCGTGCCGCCGGCGACGACCGCGATCGGCTCGCTGGTCGCCTACGTGACCGCGCCCGGACGTCGGGACTTCCAGCCGGTGAACGCGAACTACGGGCTGTTTCCCGACCTCGCCGAGCGCGTGCGACGCGGTGCCGAGAAGAAGCGAGCGCACGCCGAGCGGGCGCTCGGCGACCTCGAGCCCTTCCGGGCGGAGGCCGTCGGTCCGGGCCGGAGCGCGGCCTGATGCAGGCGGCCATTCCCGCCGTCGCCGACGAGAAGCTGCGCGAGGAGGCGATGCGGGCCTGGGAGCGGATCGGGAGGCCCGCGGACGTCGACCCCGCGACGCTCGCCGAACTCGCGATGTTCGCGGCGGAGCCTGCCCTCGCGCTCGCCCGCCTCGACGACCT
>JAGWVP010000046.1 GCA_018970825.1 bacterium
GCTTTTTTCATGACGCGCGCCGACTTGACGACCTGCGGCAGGAACATCTTGCCCGCGCCGAAGAGGTCGCCGACGACGCGCATGCCGTCCATGAGCGGGCCCTCGATGACCTGGAGCGGCCGCTCGTAGAGGTGGCGCGCCTCCTCGACGTCCTCGTCGACGAAGTCGGCGAGCCCGTGGACGAGCGCGTGGGTGAGCCGGGCGGCGACGGGCTCCCGGCGCCAGGCGAGGTCGACCTCGCGGGCGGCCCCGGTGCCCTTCACCGTCTCCGCGTGGGCGACGAGCCGCTCGGTCGCGTCCTCGCGGCGGTCGAGGATCACGTCCTCGACGCGTTCCAGCAGCTCGGCGGGGATCTGCTCGTAGACCGCGAGTTGGCCCGCGTTCACGATGCCCATGTCCATGCCGGCCTGCATGGCGTGGTAGAGGAACGCCGAGTGCATGGCCTCGCGGACGACGTCGTTGCCGCGGAACGAGAAGGAGAGGTTCGAGACGCCGCCGCTCACGAGCGCTCGCGGGCATTCCTTCTTGATCGCGCGCGTCGCGTCGATGAACGAGACCGCGTAGGTGTCGTGCTCCTCGATCCCGGTCGCGATCGCGAGGATGTTCGGGTCGAAGACGATGTCCTCGGCCGGGAACCCGATCTCTTCCGTCAGGATCCGGTAGGCGCGCTTGCAGATGGCGACGCGCCTCTCGGTGTCGGTGGCCTGGCCGTCCTCGTCGAAGGCCATGACGACGACCGCCGCGCCGAACTCGCGCACCCGGCGCGCCTGGGCGCGGAAGGCGTCCTCGCCCTCCTTCAGGCTGATCGAGTTCACGACGCACTTGCCCTGCACGCACTTGAGACCGGCCTCGATCACCTCGAACTTCGACGAGTCGATCACGATGGGCACGCGCGCGATCTCGGGCTCGGTCGCGACGAGCTTCAGGAAGTGGGACATCTCCTTCGCGGAGTCGAGAAGGCCCTCGTCCATGTTGACGTCGATCAGGTTCGCGCCGCCGCGCACCTGGTCGAGGGCGACCGCCAGCGCTCCCTCGTGGTCGCCCGACTTCACCAGGCGGGCGAAGCGCTTCGAGCCGGTCACGTTGGTGCGCTCACCGATCGTGATGAACCCCGTGCCGGGGCGCAGTTCGAAGGGCTCGAGGCCCGCGTAGCGGGTCCGGTGGTCCTCGGCGGGCGGCTTGCGCGGGGCCACCCCGCGCATCGCGTCCGCGATCGCGCGGATGTGGTCGGGGGTGGTGCCGCAGCAGCCGCCGACCAGGTTCACCCAGCCCGAGCGCGCGAACTCGCCGACGATCCGCGCGGTGTCGGCCGGCGTCTCGTCGTACTCGCCGAAGGCGTTCGGCAGGCCCGCGTTCGGGTAGCAGCTCGTGAAGACCGGGGCCGCCTTCGAGAGCTCCTCGACGAACGGCCGCATCTCCGCCGCGCCGAGCGCGCAGTTGAGCCCGACCGCGAGCGGCTTCGCGTGCGCGATCGAGATCCAGGCGGCCTCGAGCGTCTGGCCCGAGAGCGTGCGCCCGCTGCGGTCGGTGATCGTGAGCGAGAGCACGACCGGCAGTCGCCGGCCGATCTCGGCGAAGACGCGCTCGATCGCGACGATCGCCGCCTTCATGTTGAGCGTGTCGAAGCTCGTCTCGGGCAGCAGCAGGTCGACGCCGCCCTCGATGAGTCCGCGGACCTGCTCGGCGTAGGCGTCGGCGAGCGCGTCGAACTCGATCGCCCGCAGCGACGGGTTGTTCACGTCGGGCGAGATCGAGAGCGTGCGGTTCGTGGGCCCGATCGCCCCGGCGGCGAAGCGGGGGCGCGAGGGATCCTGCCGGGTGAAGTCGTCGCAGGCCCGGCGCGCGAGGCGCGCGGCCTCGACGTTGAGTTCGTGCACGACGTGCTCGAGGCCGTAGTCGGCCTGTGCGACGGTCGTCGCGCTGAAGGTGCTCGTCTCGATCACGTCCGCGCCGGCGTCGAGGTAGGCGCGGTGAATGCCCTCGATCACGTCGGGGCGGGTGAGGACGAGGATGTCGTTGTTGCCCTTCAGGTCGCGGCCGTGGTCGCGGAAGCGCTCCCCCCGGAAGTCGGCCTCCCCGAGGGCGTGACGCTGCACCATCGTGCCCATCGCGCCGTCGAGCACGAGGATGCGCTCGGCGAGGAGCCGTTCGAGGCGGGACTGCAGGTCTTCGGGCATGGTCGTCGCCGGGCCGGGCGCGGGCCCGGCAATCCGATCCCCCGGTTGTAACCGACGGGGCGAAGGATGACAGGGGGCGCGACTCGTCGCCTCGCGGGCCGCCCCCGGCTCGGCTATGGCGCGGAGCGGGCCCGCCGGATCACGCCCGCTGGGCGGGCGGACGCGGGTGAGCGACGCGAACGATGCCGACCGGTCCCCATCGCACCGTTCCGCGTCGCGCCGGGAAGGCTCTCGGGGCGCCGCTCCTGTCGCTCGCCTTGCTCGCGGTCCCCCGGGGCGCGGGCGCCGGCGGCGAACCGGCGCGCACCGCTGCCTTCCCGCCCCCCGTCGAGAGCCCCGCGGGCGACGCCGGGGGCCCGGGCGAGTCCAGGGAGGCGTTGCGGGTCGGCAAGGGCGAGCGGCTGCTCGTCGTCGCGCCCCACCCGGACGACGAGATCCTCGGTGCGGGCGGACTCGTGCAGCGGGTCCTCGAGCGCGGCGGCCGGGTGCGCGTGCTGCTTCTCACGGCGGGCGACGGCTACGTGGACGCGGTCCGGCACGAGACCGGCACGGCGCGCCCTCCGGCGGCGGAATTCATCGCCTACGGGGAGCGACGGCTGGGGGAGGCGCGCGCGGCGGCGCGCGTGCTCGGCCGCGGCGTCGCGATCGAGGTGATGGGTTTTCCCGACGGCGGACTCGACCTGCTGCTGCGCCGTCTCGGGCAACCGAGTCCGCCGATGCACTCGGCGACGACCGGCGCCTCCGATCCGCCTTACGACGACGAGGCCCTCGAACCCGATCTCCCCTACGATGGTCTCGACCTGCGCCGGGCGATGGGCCGGGCCTTCCGCGAGGCTCGACCGACGATCGTCGCCATCCCCGACCCGGCCGACGTCCACCCCGACCATCGCGCGACCGCGGCGTTCTCGCTGCTCGCGCTGTCCGATCTCGCGGTGGAAGGTGGTCGGTCCGCCCCGCGTCCGCGCGTGCTCGGCTTCCTCGTGCATTGGCCCGACTGGCCTCCCGGCTGGAATCGCGCGCCGCGTCCCGAAGACGTCGATCGTCCGCTCGGCCTGCCCCGGGGCCTGCCCCGACGCGACCTCGCGACGCGGCGACTCGCGCTGACGCCTTCGGAGATCGCGACCAAGCGTGCCGCCCTTGCGCAGCACGTCTCGCAGGCGCAGGTCATGCCCGAGTTTCTCGGCGCCTTCGTCCGTCGCGAGGAGGTGTTCCGCGAGATTCCCGCCGCCGATGCCCGCGGTCTCGCGCCGCTGATCGCCGACCTGCGGGTGTCCATGCCGCCGGGGGCTGCGCCCGCGGCGGCGTCGCTCGCCGGAGCCGGCGGGGCGAGGCAACCGCCGGCTTCGATGCCGTGACGCCCGGGCCGCTGCGGGCACGGCCCTCGGCGGCTTGACGCGATCGAACGGCGCGTGGGACCGTCTCCTCGATGGCGGTCGTGGGAAGAGTCGTCGGGATCCGGCGCCATCCGGTGAAGTCGATGCGCGGCGAGTCTCTCGTGTCGGCCGAGATCCTGTCCGACGGCCTGGCCGGCGACCGCGGCTGGGCGGTGCGCGACGACGCGGTCGGCGAGATCCGGGGAGCGAAGAAACTGCCCGATCTCCTGCGCTGCTCGGCGCGCTACCTGGAGGAGCCGACCGCCGGACGCGTCGGGGTCGCCGAGATCGAGCTTCCCGACGGCAGCCGCGCCCGCAGCGACTCGCCCGAGGCCGCCCGCCTCCTGTCCGCGCTGCTCGGACGCGACGTCTCGCTCTGGCCGCGCCTGCCCGCCGAACGCCGCGAGCACTACCGCCGCGTCTTCGAGGAGGGCGTCGACCCGGTCGAGGACCTGCGCGAGATCTTCGGGCGGCTGCCCGACGAGCCGTTGCCGGACCTCGCGATCTTCCCGCCCGAGCTCTTCGAGCTCACCTCGCCCGCGGGCACCTACTTCGACGCCTTCCCGCTCCACGTCGTGACGACCGGGCACCTCGACTTCCTGCGCCGCCGTGCGCCCGGCTCGTCGTTCGACCCGGCGCGCTTCCGTCCGAACCTGCTGGTGGAGACGCCGGGTGCGCCCGAGGTTCCCCCGGAACTCGACTGGTGCGGGCGCGAGTTGCGGATCGGCGGTGCCACGATCGCGGTGACGGTCGCGTGCCCGCGATGCGTGATGACGACTCTCCCCCAGGGCGACCTTCCGAAGGACCCCGCGGTGCTCCGCACGATCGTGCGCGACTCGGGCCAGAACGTCGGAGTTTACGCGACGATCTCGAAGGCGGGCCCGGTCTCGGTCGGCGACGCGGTCGAACTCGCCTGAGCAGGCCCGGCGACCCGCCCCGGGGTTCACGAGGTGGACCCGGGCGGCGGGGACCGCCCGGGCCTAGTCGCGCATCGGCCGAATCGGCTTGCGCAGGCGCGGCTCGATGCCGCGCTCGATCCACGGCTCGAGCCAGCCGTGACCCGCGTCGGGGAAGGCGTCGACGACCGGCAGGTAGGGCTTCAGGTCGAGCACCGGCGTGCCGTCGAGCAGGTCGAGCCCGCGCACCCGGACGAGGCCCTCGTCCACGTCGACGGAGGCGAGTTCGACGCAGCTCATCCCGAGCTGCGTCGGCCGGTTCGGTGCACGCGTCGCGAACACGCCGCGTCGCGGACCGCCGCGCGGCGGGCGCACCCGGGTCGCGAAGCCGCGGCTGCGGTGGAAGAGGAAGAGCACCCAGATGCGCGAGAAGCTCCCGAGGTCCGCAAGCGCATCCCGCCAGGGAGGTTCGATCTCGATCGAGGCCTCCGCGTCGGCTGCGGCCGAGGGCTGGTGCGGCGCGTCCTCGCGGCGGCGCCACGGCGTGCGCGCGTGCCCGACGATGCGGAGTTCGACGCCGTCGATCACGGTTCGCCCGGGGCTCGTCGTCGCGGCGGGGAACCCGTCAAGGATCCTGCCCCAGGGCGCGCTTCGCCGGGAATCCCGGCGGGAAGAGGAATCCGCTCGCGTCGAAGGCCCGTCGGCCGGGGGCCGAGCCGAGGAAGTCCGCGAATCGCATCGCTGCGGCCGGATGGGGGGAGCCGGCGAGCGGCACCACCGCGATCGCGAGCGGTGCTCCCCGCCAGGTCCGACCGGCGGCCTCCACGGTCGCGGCCGCGTACACGGCGGCTCTTCCGGGGTCGGCGAGGTCGATCTCGCCCGGCAGCGCGAGCACCGCGAGCGAGGCCGCGACGGCGCGGCTGCGCTCGAGGATCGCGACGTCGGCTTCGCCGCGTTGCAGGCGCGACACGAGCTGGTCGGGCGGCACCACCCGTGCACGAGCGAGCAGGCGCGCCTCCAGCTTGTCGTTTCCGTAATAGGTCCCGGCGAGGTGCAGGACGAACGCCGTGCGTCGGCCGAGAGGATCCGCCGCGGGGTCGGTCCTCACCATCCGCACGCCGCCCGCGTCGAGCGCGAGCAGCCAGTCGCGCCCGGCGGCGACGGCCTTCCCGAACGTCGACTCGGCGCGGTAGGCGACGACCATCGAGTCCGAGGCGACGGCCGTGTAGTAGGGCGCCTGCTCGGGCGAGAGCTTCGCCGCGACCAGCGACGGGTCGTCGACCAGCAGGAGGTCGGCGGGACGGCCTGCGGCGGTCGCGAGCGCGATCGCGTCGGGGCTCGGCTGGGACTCCGCCTCGACGCCGACCGGCGACTGCTTCGCGAACGCGGGCACGAGCCCGCGCCGCACGAGTCCCTCGAGGGAGCGCGAATGGAGCACGACGATGCTCTCGGCCGGGGGGCGCTTCGCCCCGGCGGGCGACGAACCCGGCTGCGGGGTCGCGTCGGCTCCTGCGGGGGCGGCCCGGGCGGCGTCGATCGCGCCCGTGGTCGCGATCAGGACGAGGGTCGCGGCGAGACGCACGCGCCCGCGGCGGGCCGAAGCTCTGGCGGGCCTCCTCATTTCGGGCTAGCCCCGTGAATCATGGGAAACGCTCGCGCCGGCGCGATCGAGCGCCTCTCCGATCGCTCCTTCTTCGTCTTCAACGCGATTCTCTCGGTCCTCGCCCTGTCCTTCATCGGCTGGATCCTCCTGCTTCGCGACCGGGCCGGTTCGGGCGGAGTCGACCTGCGCTTCCTGCCCGCCGTGAACGCCGCGCTGAACGGCACCTCCGCCGTGCTGCTCGCCGCCGGCTGGGCGGCGGCCCGACGTCGTTCGCTGCGCCTTCACAAGCGTCTGGTCGTCGCCGCGTTCGCCGCCTCGACGGTCTTCCTCGTGTCCTACCTCGTCTACCACTGGGTGCACGGGGACACGAAGTACCCCGGGCAGGGACCGATGCGGACGTTCTACCTGGCCGTGCTCGCGAGCCACGTCCTCCTGTCGACGGTGGTCGTGCCGGGGGCGCTGACCGCGTTCTGGTTCGCCTGGCGCCGGGAGTTCGCCCGCCACACGAGGGTCACGCGGGTCCTCATGCCGATCTGGCTCTACGTGTCGGTGACCGGGGTGCTCATCTGGTGGCTGCTGCGGGCCGCGACGGCCGCGGTTCCGGCCCTGCCGTGAGGCGCAGCGTCGTCCTCCACCGCGTTCCCTTCTTCGAGACGGACGCGATGGGGATCGTCCACCACGCGAACTACGTGCGCTGGCTCGAACTCGCCCGTGTCGCCTGGATGGACGAGCACGACCGTCCCTACCGCGAGTGGGTGGCGCAGGGTTTCCACTTCGCGACCACCCGGGTGGTCGTTGACTACCGGCGTGCCGTCGCGTTCGACGACCGGGTCGCGATCGCGACCTGGCTCGACTGGGTCGCGGGTGCGTCCCTCGCGATGGCCTACGAGATCGACCGCGAAGGAGAGCGCGTCGCGACCGCGCGCACCGAGCACGCGCTGGTCGGCACCGACGGACGGCCGCGCCGCCTGCCGGCGCCACGCCGCGCCGGGCTCGAGGCGCTCGCGGCGAGCCGGGGTCGTCAGCGCGAGGCCCGGCGGGCGAAGACGACGTAGGCCGGCAACCCGGTCGCCGCGACCGCGAGCGCGGCCGCGCACTCGAGCGGGCGGCCGATCGCCATCGCGAGCGCGATCCCTACGTTCGCGACCAGGTAGAGCCCCGGCACCCACGGGTAGCCGATCGCACGGAAGGGTCGTGGCCAGGCGGGTCGCTCGCGCCGCAGCACCGCGAGCGCCGCGACGTCGGCGATGGTCGCGAGCACGATCGCGAACGTCGTGTAGTCGAGCACGCTCGGGAAGCGCCGCAGGAGGACGACCAGCGCGATCGCGACCGCGGCCTGGACGGCGATCGCGACGTGCGGCGTGAGGTTCGCCTCGTGGACCCGGTCCGTACCGGCGAAGAAGAGGCCGTCGAGCGCCATCGCGTAGGCGATCCGCGGCCCGACGAGGATCGTCGCGTTCAGGCAGCCGAGGACCGAGAGCAGGACGAGGGCGGCGGCGACCCGGCCACCCGCCTCCCCGAACAACGCGCGCGCGGCGGCCTCTCCGACGCGCGGCTCGCCGGCCAGGCGGTCCATCCCGAGCGCGCCCAGGTAGAGCGCGTTCACGGCGAGGTAGAGCAGGGTGCAGGCGGCGAGGCCGAGCAGCAGCGATCGCGGAAGGGTGCGACCGGGGTCGCGCAACTCGCTCGCGACGTAGATCGACGCGTTCCACCCGAGGTAGCTGAACAGGATCGGGGGCAGGGCGAGCGCGGCCGCGAGGGGGCCGACGGCGGCGGTCGCTCTGCCCGGCGGGGCGACCGGCACGCCGGCTTCCGTCGCGAAGGCGAAGCCCGCGGCGACCAGTGCCGCGAGCGTTCCGACCTTGAGCAGCGCGGTCGCGGTGTTGAACAGCGCGCCGGCCCGCAGGCCGCGGTGGTTCACCCACGAGGTCGCGAGGATCGCCGCGACGGCGATCGCCGTGCGACCGGTCGCGGAGAGCGCGACGAAGGGTTCGAGGCCGTCGGCGAAGCCGACCGCGAGCGTGGCGACGGTCCCGGCGTAGATGACGAAGAAGGAGAGCCAGCCGACGAGGAAGCCCGCGAGCGGGTGGAAGGCCTCGCGCAGGTAGACGTAGTCGCCGCCCGCCCGCGGCATCATCGTGCCGAGTTCCGCGTTGGCGAGGGCGCCGGCCGCGGACAGGGCGCCGCCGACGAGCCATGCGAGCAGGAAGAGCCGCCCGTCGGGCACGAGCGCGGCGACCGTGCCCGGCGTGAGGAAGATTCCGACGCCGATCACCGAGGACACGACGAGCATGGTCGCGTCGAGCGTGCCGAGTTCCCGGCGCAGCCGGTCCGCCGGGTGACGACCGAGTCCCTCGGCCGTTCCCGCCCTGCCGGCCGGTTCTCCCTGCTTCGCCACGGGCCTCGTCCCGCCCCGAGGAAGCCGAGTCGCGCCCGTCGGCGCAAGCGCCGGCGGGGTCGCTCCTCTGGCCCACCCGCCCGGATCGCGGCATGATCCGTCCATGGCGCTCGCCCCCCATCTGCCGTCGATCGCGGCGCTCGCACTGGGCCTCGCGGTGCTCGCGGTCGCGGGGGCCGCGGCCGGAGAGGTTCCGGGCATTCCCGGGGCGCGGCGCGACGGGTCGGGCCGCTTCCTGAACACCGTCGGCGACATCCCGACGGCCGGGCCGGGCGTCACCGTTCCCTTCTTCTTCCGCAAGGTGATCGCGACCGCGAGCGGCCGCCCCGGCGGCCCCTCGGTCGTGCCGAACGACGGCACCTTCCTGCGCGAGAACGCGCGCCACAGCGAGCCGACCGTGACCTGGATCGGGCACTCGACGCTGCTCGTGCAGATGGACCACGCGACCTTCCTCACCGACCCGATCTGGTCGGAGCGGGCGAGCCCGATCGCCTTCGCCGGCCCCGCGCGCCGCGTGAAGCCCGGCCTCGCGCTCGACGCGCTTCCGCCGATCGACTTCGTCGTCGTGTCGCACAACCACTACGACCACATGGACCTGCCGACTCTGAGCGCGCTCGCCGCCCGCGACCCGCGCACCCGCTTCGTCGTGCCGCTCGGCAACTCGCCGACGCTCGAGGGCGCCGGCATCCCGGCCGACCGCGTGACGGAGTGCGACTGGGGCGGGCGCGTCCCGGTCGCGGGCCTCGAGGTCGTCTGCCTCCCCGCCCAGCACTGGAGCGCGCGGGGCGCCCTCGACCGCCGTCTCGCGTTGTGGGGCTCGTTCGCGGTGATCGGTCCCGGCCGGCGGTTCTACTTCACGGGCGACTCCGGTTACTTCGACGGGTTCTCCCGGATCGGGGACGCGCTCGGGCCGTTCGACGTGGCGGCGGTGCCGATCGGAGCCTACGAGCCGACCGAGATGATGCAGCCGTTCCACATGAACCCCGAGGAAGGGCTCCGGGCGGGCCTCGACCTGCGGGCGCGTCGCATCGTCGCGATGCACCACGGGACGTTCGACCTGACCGACGAGCCGATCGACGAACCGCCGGCGCGCTTCCGGAAGGCGGCCGGGGACGCAGGCCTCGCCTCCGACCGGGCGCTCGTCCTCTCGATCGGCGAGACCTTCGGCTTCTGATTTCTGGCCGGTCCGAGGACACGGTCCGACCACCTGACGGAGAGTTGACCCGCTCCCGGGTCGGTCGCGACCAGGGTGATCGCGGGAACGGCCCCGTCGGCGAGTCGTTTCGTGCCGCGGCCGCGACAATCCCGTCGCGATTCGCTCGAAAGGTTTACACTTTCCCGCGGCAGGAAAGCGTCAGGGATTTTTCATTGACTGACGCCGACGGGTCTGTAAGATCCTTTCTTCATGAGCGTCATCGTTGCGCGCGCTGCACTCGGCCGGGCCCAGGAGGCGGTCGACGAGACCCGGCGGCTCGTCCCCGACAGCCCCCTCGCCCGGGCCGCCCTCGCCGCGGCCTGGGATGCCCGGTGCGCGCTTCGGCGGGCGATCGATGCCGCGTGTCGTGGGGACCAGGCCGAGGTGGCCACCGCCGGTTCCGCCGCGATGGCGGCGGCGTCCCGGGCGACGGAGATCGCGTCCCGGGCGGTTGCGTGGACAGGTGGCTCGCCGGAGGGCTTCCCGACCGACGGGGTCATTTCCGGGACTGGGATCGCCCCCGCTCCTGGATCTTCGCCCGACGCTCCGCGATCGCTCGGGGCTTGACCGCGACCGAGTGCGCGCGCGAGGCGCGCGCCTCGAGCCGCAGCGCCTCTCCGAAGTTCGTGGCGAAGCCCTCGTCGACGAGTCGCTTGTAGCCCCGCAGCGTCGGCTGGTCGCACGACAGCATGTCGCGTGCGAGCGAGCGGCAGGTCGGCAGGAGGTCCGCAGGCTCGACGACCCGGTTCAGCAGGCCCCATGCACACGCAGTCGACGCGTCGACGAAGTTGCCGGTGAGCGAGATCTCCTTCGCGCGGAGAAGGCCCACCAGTCGCGAGAGTTTCTGCGAGAGCCCCCAGCCCGGCAGGATGCCGACGCGCGCGTGGGTGTCGGCGAACCGCGCGGCGGTCGAGCCGACGAGAACGTCGCAGGCGAGCGCGAGTTCGAAGCCGCCCGTGATCGCGAAGCCGTTCACGGCGCCGATGACCGGCTGCGGCGTCTCCGAGATCGCCCGGACGACCTCGCCGCCCGACACGGCGAGCTCGACCTCCCCGTCGCTCGAGCCACCGCCTTCCCCGCCCAGTTCCTTCAGGTCGAGCCCCGCGCAGAAGGCCCGGTCACCGGCCCCGGTCAGGATGACGACCCCGACGGCGGGATCCGCGGCAAGCGAGCGGAAGGCGCCCTCGAGGGCGACGCGCAACTCCCGCGAGAGCGCGTTCATCGCCCCGGGGCGGTTCAGCGTGACGGTCGCGATGCCGTCTTCGGCCTCGACGAGCAGGACGGGTTCGGTCATCGGGTCGCTCCTCCGGCGCGCGCACCCTCCCGGTCGTGGATCGTCGCGCGAGACGCGCCCCGGCTATCCGACTCGCCCCGGTTCGTCCAACGCGCCGCGGCGAACCCGGGGCTGCGGGGGTGGCATCGGGGCGGCTGCCGGCGCTAGGGTGCGCGGGTCCGGCCGTTCCACGACCCCGTCACCGACCACCGAGAGGAACCATCGAGATGCCCGCTCCGCAGATCGCAGCCCCCTTCGTCCTCGGCGCCCACATCGAGGCCCGCGCGGAGCATCCCGACGTCGCGGGACGCACGGTGCTCCTGAAGGACGACCGCTCCTGGACCTACAAGCAGTATCGCGACGAGAGCGTGCGCATGGCGCACTTCCTGCTCGGCCGCCTCGGCAGGATCGACGACGCGCGCCCGGGGCACGTGGCGATGATCCTCGAGAACCACCCCGAGCTCATGTTCCTCTACGGCGGCTGCGGCTATGCCGGCCTGTCGCTCTTCGGCGTGAACACCGGGCTGCGTGGCGAGGTGCTGGCCGGCGTCCTGAACCAGTCGCGCTCGCGCGTGCTGGTGGTCGACCAGCGCTTCCAGGAGGACGTCGAGAAGGTCCGCGGGCAACTGAAGCACGTGGCGCCCGAGAACATCCTCTACGTGCGGGCGGGCGAAGGTGCGCTTGCCGGCCCCGACATCGGCGAGGCGGTGACGCGCGAGATCGGCGCCGACGGCGGCAAACTCGCGCCGCCGGCCGTCGA
>JAGWVP010000694.1 GCA_018970825.1 bacterium
ACGCGGGCCGCCGTGCTCTTCTACGGCGCCTCGATGCTGGCCTGTCGCCTCCTCCTGCTGCTGCTGTGGAGGATCACGATCTCCCACGACCTCCTGCGCCGGGACGCGAGCGGGAGCGGAGTCAGCCTGCTCTCGAAGAAGCTCGTGCAGGGATCGGCGCTCTACCTGCTCGCGATGGGGATCTCGTACTTCCGGCCCGCGCTGGGGCCGTGGCTCTACCTCGCGAGCGCGCTGATCGTGATGTTCGAGCCGAAGGGCGTCGGGCCCGACGTCTTCTCGGAGTCCGGCGAGTCCGAATCCCTGCCGTGACGCGGCCGGCATCGCGCGCCCGCAGACCGGCGGCGACGATCGCCTAGCCCTGCAGCAACTCCCCGACCGAGCTCCCGCGCAGCCACACGTGACCGTCGCTCGCGCGACGGCCGCCGAGTCGCTGCACGACGATCCCCGACGCGACGGCCTCGGTGATCCCCGCGAAGGACGTGGCGCCGCGCTCGAACTGGAAGCGCAGCACCTGCGCCATCAGGTCGGTGAAGGCACCGCCGTTTCGTGCCTCGGGCACGGTCCCGCCCGACCACAGCGAGACGATCTCCCCCGAGCGGATCGCCATCACCGCCGACACCGCCTTCCCGTCGCGCTCCGAGAGATGGACGTCGACGTCGTCCGCGATCGAGTCGGGAAACGCGGTCTCGAGCGGCTCGACGGGCAGCCCGAAGGCCGCGGCGAGGACGTCGCGCACCGCCGCCATGTCCCCTCGACCCGCGCGTCGAACGGCCCCGCGCGGCGCGGGCAGCGCTCCGACGTCGATCGGACCGAGCCACACGGGCAGCGGCTCGGGCACCGCGACGATGCCGAGTTCCGCGGCGCGGGCCGCGACCGCGTCGTTGCCCTCGGGCGACGCGACGAGCACGAAGTCCTCCGTCCGCCGGGTCAGCGCGTCGAGCGCGCGCGCATCCGACCACGCGAAGGCCATGTTCAGGTCGGCGACGGGTGCGCCGCTGAAGGCGACGGCGCTGCCCTCGCCCTTCACGGCGAGCGCACCGGGGCCGGTCGCGAGCATGCGCAGGACGCCGTCGGCCAGGGCGGGCCAGAGGCTCATGCCGGCCTCGATGGGCGAGACGAACCGCCCCGACGAAAATCGATGCGCACGCCGCCTCCGTGCCACGATCCGCGACGGATTGCACCCCGGGCCGGTCGCGGCCCCGGGGGGCCCGACGCTCGCCATCTCCGCCCCCCGTGCTTCAATCCGGCGGTCGATGGAGTCGGTCCCCCGCAGCGAGCGCGCCGCGCTCTGGTTCACGAGCGCCGCGCAGTTCGTGACGCTCGCCGGCATGACGGCGATCCTGCCGCTCCTGCCGCTCTACCTCGGCGAGCTCGGCGTGACCGACCCCGTCGCGCTGAAGTCGTGGACCGCGATCCTCGGCTCGGCTCCGTTCGCGGTCGCGGTCGTGTTCACGCCGATCTGGGGCTCGCTCTCGGACCGCTTCGGCTACAAGGCGATGGTCGTCCGCTCGATCTTCGGCATCGCGATCGCGACGATCGGCATGGGACTCGCGACCGCGCCGGGCCACCTGCTGTTCTGGCGCCTCGTGCAGGGAGCCGTGAGCGGCGTCTTCCCCGCGGCGGTGGCGCTGGTCTCGGCGCGCACGCCCGAGGCGCGGGTCGGCCGCGCGCTTGCCATCCTCCAGAGCGCGCGTGCGGGCGGCGCGCTGCTCGGGCCACTTCTCGGCGGGATCCTCGCCGACGCGTTCGGCATCCACTCGCTGTTCGGCGGGGTCGGCGTGGTCGTGATCGCGACCGCGCTGCTGTGCGCCTTCGGGATCGAGCGCGAGCCCGCGTCCG
>JAGWVP010000695.1 GCA_018970825.1 bacterium
CCGTCCGGCAGGACCGCGACGCCCTTGGCGGTCGAGGAGGCCGCGGGTGCGGCGACGCCGTCGGGGCTCAGGGTCGCGTGGACCGCGTCGCGGATCGTTCGGGCGATGCGGGCGGCGTCGCCCGACGCGGCTTGCGCCGTCGACGGCGCGAACGAGAGGACCGCCGCGGTGGCGGCGGCCAGGATGGCGGCTCGGCGAGATCTCTTGGTCGACATGGTCATGCTCCTGTCTCGGGTTGAAGGTTCGCTCCACCCGGTAGCGCCGAGGGACGACAACGGTTGGCAGGTCTCGCGCACCGCGGGCCCCCATCCGAAGATCGCGCCGCTCGGCCGAGCCCGTTCGGGCCGTCGTCTCGGACCGAACCGGTGCGGCGACCGGTGTCCGGAGGAACCCCCGGCCTCGCGATCGCCTCCGCCCCCTTCGCGACCAGCTGCGACCCGGTCATCGAGGTCACCGGTTCGTTGCCGTCGGCACGGGTGCCCTGCATCGTGGCGGAGCCGCGCGCGCGGCGATCCTGCAGGCGATCCGTGCTCGTGCCGGGACATGTCGGGCCGCGACCGCTCGTCGCGGACGGCGTCCCCGGACTGCCGCGCCGCACGGCGGAAGCTCGACGACGCCGAGGCGCTGCTCTCGTGGGCGAAGGAGGCCGAGGAGGCACGGCGGAGACTCCTCGTGCCGGAGGCGGGCGGGGTCGAGAGGGAGTCGCGAGCGGTTGCGGGTCCTCGGGCAGGCGGGTAAGAAGCCGGTGGGCCGCTAGCTCAGTTGGTAGAGCAGCTGACTCTTAATCAGCGGGTCCGCGGTTCGAGGCCGCGGCGGCCCACTCGAAAAGCCCCCGTTTTCACGGGGGTTTTTCTTTGAGCGGCGCCGGCGCGGGAGCGGGCGAGTCGACGCTGCTACCACCGCGCTACCGCTTGGCGCCATGAGCAACCTCTTCACCCTGGCCACCTGGAACCTGGAGTGGGCCAAGCCCGCCAAGCGCGACGCCATCCGGGACCGCATCGGCGCCTGGCAATCCGATATCTTAGTGGTCACGGAGGGCGACCATGGCGTGCTGCCCTCGGGCGGCCACGTCGCCGATGGCGGCACCACGTGGGGCTATCCGGTGGTCAAAGCCGAGCGGCGCAAGGTCATCCTTTGGAGCCGCTGGCCACTCGAACACGTCTCGACCGACGTGCCCACCGACGTGCGCTGCGGTCGCCTCGTCGACGCCACGGTCGCGAGCCCTGTCGGCCCTGTCCGCGTGCTGGCGGTGTGCATCCCCTGGCGCGACGCCCATGTGCGCACCGGCATCGACCCGCACGGCAGGCCCTGGCGAGAGCACCGCCGCTTCGTGGCGCACCTGGGCGACGTGATCGCCGGCCATCCGGTCGGCACTCCCCTCGTCGTGATGGGCGACTTCAACCAGCGCCTGCCGCGAGCGCGGCAACCCGCCGAAGTCCACGGGGCGCTGGTCGCCGCGCTCGGGCCGCTCACCGTGGTCACGGCCGGCGCAAATCCACTCCCGGGGCTGAGTCGCCGGGAAGTCGATCACGTCGCGATTTCGGATGACCTCGTCGCCGAGGAGGTCTTCGGTGTCGACCGTCACGATGCCGGGCGCACGCTCTCGGACCACGACGCCGTGATCGCCCGGGTGCGCGGCGTGAAGATCCCGGCCGCCTCCGTCCCGCGCGAATCCGAGGCGTGAAGCGGCGTTCGTTCCTGACCTCGGTCAGCGCCCTGAGCCGATTCCCCGAGCGATGCGCGGCGCTTGCGCGGTCCCTGGGGGCGCACCGTAGGTGATTCTCGGGACAACCCCTACATCGAAATCCGATGCCCTGATCTTCCCTCGGGTTCGGCC
>JAGWVP010000696.1 GCA_018970825.1 bacterium
TTCATCCTGCACGCCGACCACGAGCAGAACTGCTCGTCCACGGCGGCGCGCGTCGTCGGCAGTTCGCAGGCCGATCCCTACTCCGTGGTGGCGGCGGCAGCGGCGGCGCTCTCCGGCCCGCTCCACGGCGGAGCCAACGAGGCGGTCATCCGGATGCTGCGGGAGATCGGCGGGGTCTCGAAGATCCCCGACCTCATCAAGCAGGTGAAGGCCGGCGAGCGGCGGCTCATGGGCTTCGGGCACCGCGTCTACAAGAACTACGACCCCCGCGCGCGCATCATCAAGCGGATCGCCGAGCAGGTGTTCGAGGTGACCGGCCGCAACCCCCTCATCGACGTGGCGGTCGAGCTCGAGCGCATCGCGCTCGAGGACGAGTACTTCATCAAGCGCAAGCTGTATCCGAACGTCGACTTCTACTCGGGCATCATCTACGAGGCGATGGGCTTCCCGGTCGAGATGTTCCCGGTGCTGTTCGCGATCGCCCGCACGTCGGGCTGGATGGCGCAGTGGGCCGAACTGGTCACCGATCCGGACCAGAAGATCATGCGTCCGAAGCAGATCTACGTCGGTTCCCCCCGGCGGAACTACATCCCCCTCGACGAGCGCCGCGACGGCGGCGCGACCGAGACCGAGGTCCGCGGCCCGCTCTGAATCCGGGAGGCTCGGCCCTGACGTCAGCGGGGCCCCGCGGCGAACGACGCCTCGGTGAGCCCCGGGTCGTCCGGGGTCCACGCCACGATCCGCTCCTCGACGAGCAGGGTCCCCGCGAGCGTGTAACGGCCCGAGCGCGGCAGCATCCGGCCGCCTACGAGGGCGAAGTCGGAGAACTCCGCGCGGAGGCGGCCCGCCCCGATCGGCGGCATGGCGACGTCGCCCTCGGCGGCGACGAGCAGGCCGCGATCGTCGAACCACAGCGAGTACGTGGCACCGTCCGGAAGCCAGCGGACCCGGAGGCCGCGCGCGATCCCCGCGGGAAGCCCCGGGACCGGTAATTCCTCCCATGCGACGCGGCCCGCGTCGCGGAGCACGTCGAGGCCGGTCACCGCGAGCCACCGGACCTGGGTCATGAACGCCTGCTCGGCCGAGGCGTCGACCGGCATCGAGGCCGACCCGAGGTAGAGCAGGACGCGCCGGCCGTCGTAGACGTAGCTCTGCTCCTCGCCGAAGGTGTGGACGGTCCAGCGGACGAGGTCGGGGCTGCGCAGCGCGATCTCCCACGACCAGGTCCCCGGGAAGCCCCGGTGGACGGTCGCCTGGACCTGCCGCAGCGAACTCTCCATCGGGCCGCCGCGGGCCGCGATCGCACGGTCGACGGCGTTCGCGGCGCAGCCGGGGAGAAGGGCCGCGATGACCCCGAGCGCCGCCCGGATCACCGTCCCGACCGGGCCCCGGGCCCCGCCCGCCCGACCCGCTCTTCTCCTCGATGCCATCGAAGGCTACGCCTCTCCCCGGTGGACCGATCGCCTCTCGCGCGCCGGCCGGCCGCCGCATCGGCGACCGCGGTCGGCTTCGTTCTCGCGCTCGCCGCGACGGGGTGCAACCCGCACCGGGGCATCGCTCCCGCCGCGACGAGGACCGAGGGCGCGAGCGATCCTGCCCCCTCCTCCCCCGCGCCGACCACCTTCCCGGACGCCGACACCGTGGAGGGCTCGATCGACGGCGGCTGGATCACGGTGAGCGTCACCCTGCCGCGCCACCCGTCCGGGCCCCGGCCGGTCGTGATCTCGCCGATCGTCCCGGAGCGCGACCTGCTCGATCGCGGGATCGGATTCGCACGCTTCCGCACGCACTGGGAGCTCCTGAAGCCCTTCGCCGACGCGACACGCGCGAAGGCGG
>JAGWVP010000697.1 GCA_018970825.1 bacterium
AGGCGCGGCATCGCCGACTCGGGCAGGCCGGTCGCCGCGAGCATCTCCGGCGACCAGGCCCGGCGCGCGACGTCGAGCCAGAGCGTCCCCGAGGCGTCGGAGGCGTCCGTGATCGCCTCGCCGGTCATGCGCAGCCTGAGCCAGTCCTTCGGCAGGAGCACGCGCGCCGTGCGCGCGAACACTTCGGGCTCGTGCCGGGCGACCCAGAGCAGCTTCGGTGCCGTGAAGCCGGGCATCGCCGCGTTGCCGGTGATGTCGCGGCACCGGGGCTCGCGGGACTCGAGCTCGCGACACTCGGCGGAACTCCGGCCGTCGTTCCAGAGAATCGCGGGACGAAGTACCCGGTCGGCGGCGTCCAGCAGGGTCGCGCCGTGCATCTGTCCCGAGAGCCCGATCCCGCGCACGCCGGAGAACTCGCGCGCGCGCCGCGACGCGAGTCCCCGCATCGCGTGGTCGGCGGCGCGCCACCAGTCGTCGGGATCCTGCTCGGACCACAGGGGACGGGGCCGCGAGACCTCGAGGGGTGCGCTCTCGTGGTCGACGACGTGCTGGTCGAAGTCGACCAGGACGGCCTTCACGCTCGAGGTGCCGAGGTCGATGCCGAGGAACACCCATGGTCCCTACGCCCCGGGAACGCGTGCAGGCAAGTTGGACGCCGCTCGCGTCGGGCGCGTCGGGGGGGAAGCGTCCACGGGGCGCTTTTTCTGCCTGAGCCGGCTCAGGTAGGGTAATCGCGACCGGGTCGGCAGGCGACGGCCCGCGGAGGCAGACGCATGTCGTTGCGCGAGAAGGTCTCGTCCTGGGTGCAGGGGCTCCGCCACGGGCGGCGCCTCGAGACCGACGGCATGGTCCATCTCGAGACGCTGGGCCTCGCCGCCGAGGAACGCCGCAATTACGGGCCGTCGGGCTGGAAGACGATCGACCGCCTCGCGCGCCGCGTGCCGCTCGGCCCCGGGGACGTGTTCGTCGACTACGGCTGCGGGAAGGGCCGCATCGTCTACCTCGCGGCGCTCCACCCCGTGGCACGGGTCGTCGGGGTGGAGCTCTCGCCCGATCTCGCCGCGGTCGCCCGTCGCAACCTCGAGGTCGCCGCGTCGAGGCTCCGCTGCCGCGACGTCCGCATCGAGGTGAGCGACGCGCTGGCGTGGCCGGTGCCGGACGACCTGACGATCGCCTTCTTCTACAGTCCCTTCACGGGACGGTTGTTCGAGGGCGTCGTCGAGAACCTGCGGCGCTCCGTCGAACGGGCCCCGCGCGGGCTCTGGATCGTGCACCAGCGCCTCGCCGACAGCCACGACCGGCACCCCGCCGTCCTCTGCAGCCGGCACCTCGAGGGCCTCGACTGGCTCGAGGCAGTCGACCGGGTTCCCAATGGTCCCGCGATCCTCGAGTGCTTTCGCGCCCGGGCCTACGCCGGAGCCACGTCGACCACGGGGTCGGGCGTCAGAGACACGAAGCCGAGCTGATCGCCCGGACGAACCGCGCGCTCGACCGTAGTTGCTGGACCTCGACGGCGTCGGCGAAGTTCACGGCCCACGCCGTCGTCGGGTCCTGTTGCTCGGACGTCCAGTAGGCGTCGGGATTGGTCGGCCCGAAGATCGGGGCGATGCAGGGG
This sequence comes from bacterium, assembly GCA_018970825.1. Lineage (GTDB taxonomy): Bacteria > Desulfobacterota > Binatia > UBA12015 > UBA12015 > REEB422. Next base: position 1,616 of record JAGWVP010000697.1, read on the forward strand.
GTGACGAGCGGAGGGGCCCCGCATCCCGGCTGTGTCGCGTCGAGGATGCCGTTCAACTTCTCGCGGCTGGGAAGGCACCAGACGGCTCTGCCGGCGAACGTAGCACTCGTGAGAGAGTTGCCGAAAGTCTCTGCCGCGGCCCAGGTGAAGGTCGCGTCCTTGTCGTGGATGCCGCCGTCGTCGGTCTTCTTCTCCCACCAGTCGCCGGTCCATGTGT
>JAGWVP010000698.1 GCA_018970825.1 bacterium
CGGCGTGCGCCGCATGGACGACGAGGGCGCGAAGCCCATGATCGAGCCGGCGCAGGGCGTGCACCTGGTGCTCGACCGCAGCTTCCAGCCGAGCGACACCGCGATCATGGTGCCGCACACCGACGACGGCCGCGTGCTGTTCGTGATCCCCTGGCAGGACCGCGTGCTGGTCGGCACGACCGACACCGAGGTGCCGAGCGCCGAGATCGAGCCGCGCCCGCTCGCCGAGGAGATCGGCTTCATCCTGCGCAACGCCGCCCGCTACCTCGAGAAGGATCCCGTCGAGGCGGACTGTCTCTCCGTGTTCGCCGGGCTGCGTCCGCTCGTCCGCGAGCAGGAGGCGGGCCCGCGCCCGCGCGGACGGCTTCGCGGGCGCTCGCAGCCCGGGCACAGCAAGTCGATCTCGCGCGAGCACGCGGTGCTCGTCTCGGAGTCGGGGCTCGTCAGCGTGGTGGGCGGCAAGTGGACCACCTACCGCAAGATGGCGCAGGACACGGTCGACGACGCGGTCGCGGTCGGCGGCCTGCCCGAGCGCGCCTGCGTCACCGAGAAGCTGCGGCTCCACGGCTGGCTCGACCGCGCCGATCCGGCCCTGCCGCAGGCGTCGCACCTGCGTTCCTACGGCTCCGACGCGGCCGCACTCGAGGCGTTCCTCGACGAGGTGCCCGGCCGCCGGGAGCAGCTCCACCCGCGGCTTCCCTACGTCGCGGGGCAGGTCGCCTGGGCGGCGCGCGTCGAGATGGCGCGAACGGTCGAGGACGTGCTCGCGCGTCGCACGCGCGCGCTGCTGCTCGACGCACGCGCCTCGATCGAGTGTGCACCCCGGGTCGCGGAACTGCTCGCGGCGGAGCTCGGGTGCGACGCGGGCTGGGCCGCGGAGCAGGCCGATTCCTTCCGCGTGCTCGCCGAGGGCTACCTGCCTCCGGGCGCCGGCGGAGCGGGCGCCCGGGGCGGCGCCGCAGCCGCCGGCTGAGCCTCGCTGCGGACGGGAGGAGCGGTCGGCCGTGCGCTTCCCCCGCCTGTTCTCGCCGCTCCGGATCGGCCCGCTCGAAGCCCGCAACCGCGTGGTCTTCGGCGCGCACTTCACGATGTTCTCCGAGCCCTCGCCGACCTGGGGCGAGCCGGGGCACTTCGGCGAGCGGCTGGGACGCTACCTCGCCGAGCGTGCCGCGGGCGGAGCCGGCGTCGTCGTCGCGGGCCAGGCGCAGGTCCACCCGACCACCGCCTACCAGATGCCGAACAACGCGACGGCCTGGGACGACGAGGCGGTACCGCACTTCCGGCGGCTCGTCGACGCGGTCCACCGCGAGGGCTCTCTCGTGTTCCTGCAGCTCGCGCACAACGGCGGGGTGAACCAGGGCACCTGGTCGCGGCTGCCGGTGTGGACGGCGTCGGACGTGCCGAACTCGCTCGAGGCCGGCAAGCCGATGTCTCGCGACGACATGGCGGAGCTCGTCGAGTACTTCGCGCGCTCGGCGGCGAACGCGGCCGAGGGCGGCTTCGACGGGATCGAGATCCACGCGGCGCACGGGTACCTGCTCCAGGAGTTCCTCTCGCCGCGCAGCAACCGGCGCGACGACGAGTACGGCGGGTCGATCGGGAATCGCCTTCGCTTTCCGGTCGAGGTCCTCGCGGCGGTGCGACGGGCCGTGGGGCCGGGTGTCGCGGTCGGGGTCCGCATCGTCGGCGACGAGGAGAGTCGCGACGCCGGGGCGCTCGACCGCGAGGCCTGCGCCGAGATCTCGGTTCGCCTCGCGGCGACCGGCCTGGTCGACTTCCTGAACGTGAGCGTCGGGCTCTCCGGCATCGGCATGGTGCGCCCGATGTACGC
>JAGWVP010000699.1 GCA_018970825.1 bacterium
CGCGGCTCAGCGCCCCGCGCCGTCGAGCCCGTTGCCCGGCGAGAGCGGGCGCCCCGAGTTGATCGTCCCCTTCAGCACCTGGCTCGCCTTGAACGAGAGGACGCGCCGGCCCGAGATCACGATCTCCTCGCCGGTCTGCGGATTGCGGCCCTTTCGAGGCCGCTTCTGGTGCACGACGAAGTTGCCGAAACCCGAGAGCTTCACCTTCTCGCCGCGCTCGAGGCGCGACTTGATCATCTCGAAGACCGAGTCGACCACCTCGCTCGCGTCCTTCTTGGACGCGCGCGCCTTCTCGTAGATCCGCTCGACGATGTCCGCCTTCGTCATGATCCGACCTCAGGATGAGCTCTCGCCCCGCCGTTCGAAGGGAACGACCGAGGCGACCTTGGCGAGAATGGCTTCGTGCGCCGCATTCACCTCGGGATCGGTCAACGTGCGGTCCGCGGCCCGATACGAGATCGAGTACGCGAGACTCTTGCGACCCGGGGGAATTCCGGCGCCCCGATAGTCGTCGAAAAGCCTCGCCGATTCAACCAGCGGATGGCGCTGGCCGAGGATCGCGTCGAGGATCGTGCCCGAGCGGACCGACTCGTCCACGACCAGGGCGGCGTCGCGCTCCACCGCCGGAAAGCGGGGGGCCTCCCGGTACCGGGGCAGCGGGTTGCGCCCGGCGAGAAGCATCCCGGCGTCGATCTCGAGCAGCCAGGGCGCCCCGGGTCGCAGGCCGAGACCCTCGACCAGGGAGGGGTGGATTTCGCCCGCCCATCCGAGCGTGCGCCCGCCCAGTCGCAGCTCGGCGGCCCGGCCCGGGTGGAGGAACGGCAGGTCCGAACGGGTCTCCCACTGCGGAAGCGGCGCGCCGGAGGCTCCGGCCACCTGCTCGACCACCCGCCGGAGGTCGACCAGTTCGAGGGCGTGGGACTCGCGTCCGATCGGTGCGGGCGGCGTGCCCCACACCACCGCCGCGAGGTCGGTGCGCTCGAGGGGGCGCCCCTCGGCGTCGCGTGCGAACACCGTGCCGATCGAGAACAGCGGCACGAACGTCTCGCCGCGCGACTGGTTCACTCGCAGCGAGGCGAGAAGCCCCGGCAGCAGGCTCGTGCGCATCTCGGACGAGACCGAGGCGAGCGGGTTGCGCAGCACGACCGGCCGCTCGCGGCCCGACCAGAGGCCGGGGAAGCGACGGTTGTCCTCGGGGTCGGCGAACGCGAGCAGCACCGCCTCCGAGAGCCCGGCGGCGGCTGCGGCGTCGCGCACCCTGCGCATCTGCGAGGCGCTTCCGCCCCTTCCCCGGGCCGCGATCCTCGGCCGGGCCGTCTCGATGGTCTCGTAGCCGCCGACGCGCGCGATCTCCTCGGCGAGGTCGGCCGCCTGCCGGAGATCGTGGCGGTGGGAAGGCGGCGCGACGTCGAACGTCTCGCCGTGCATGCGACCCGCCTCGCAGCCGACGAGCCTGAGACGTCGCAGCATCTCCTTGGGCTCGATCGAAGTACCGAGAAGCGCGTTCGCCCGTCTCGGCACGAAGGCGATCGCCGCGGGCGCCGCCGACGGCCCGCCGGCCTCGACCAGGCGGCCGATCGGACGCGCACCGAGGAGCCCGTAGAGCGCGACGGCGCGGGCGACGGCATCGGCCGCCCCCGCCGGGTCCACGCCGCGTTCGAAGCGGAAGGACGCCTCAGTGTGAAGGCCGAGGCGGCGCGCGGTGCGGCGGATCGCCTGCGGGCGGAAGATCGCGCTCTCGAGCGCGATCCGCGTCGTCCCCTCGCCCACCTCGCTGCCCTCGCCGCCCATCACGCCCGCGAGCGCCACCGGCCCTTCGCCGTCGG
>JAGWVP010000047.1 GCA_018970825.1 bacterium
CCGTTGCTGTTCCGCGAAGGCGAGCGCTTCGAGGGCGTCGTCTACGAAGGCCCCTGGTGGACGGCCGACACGGCGGCCGACCTCGCCGCGACCTCCGAGGCGCTGAGCCGCGGCCTGCCCTCCTACATGCGCGCCGCGGGGGCCTGACCGCGCGCCCCACGGGGGCCGCGGGCACGAACCGCCGACCCTCCACCGACGTGGAGACTCGAATCCCGCGTGAATTGCCGCCCACGGGGCACCGTGCTAGCCCCGGAGTCGCATGAACGCGCCGGACGCCGTGCCGGAAAGTTTCGACCTCCCGGAAGCCAATCGACGATTCGAGACCATGCCGCCGGAGGAGATCCTCCGCTGGACGGTCGAGACGTTCGACCCCGACGTCGTGCTGACGATGTCCTTCCAGCACGAAGGCGTGGTGATCGCGCACATGCTGCGGGACATCGCCCCGTCGACGCCGATCCTCTTCATCGACACCGGGTACCACTTCCCCGAGACGCTGGCCTACCGGGACCGGCTCGTGGAGACCTTCGGATTCCCGGTCCGCAACGTCCGATCCGCGATGCCGCGCGCCGAGTTCGTCGCCCGCCACGGCGACGACCTGCACGACCGCGACCCCGACCTCTGCTGCAAGATCAACAAGGTGGAGCCGATGCAGTCGGCGCTCGTCGGGGTCCGCGCCTGGATCAACGGGCGCCGACGCGACCAGGCCTCGACCCGGTCCGCCATGCCGATCGTCGAGCGCATCGGGGGCGGCATCGTCAAGGTGAACCCGCTCGCCACCTGGAACTCGCGCGACACCTGGCAGTACATGAATCGCCACGGCATCCCGACCCACCCGCTGTTCGAGCAGGGCTACACCTCGATCGGCTGTGCCCCCTGCACCCGTCCGGTGCTCGCGGGCGAGGACGAGCGGGCCGGACGCTGGGCCGGACGCGGCAAGGTCGAGTGCGGACTGCACACGTTTCAGGATCCCGGCGACGACGGCAAGTAGCGCCGGAGGCGAACCGCCCCGGACGACGGGACGCCTGACGCGTCAGTCCTCCCGCAGGTCCTCGTCGCCCTGCAGGAGCATGAGCTCGGCTCCGAGCCGCTGCACGATCCAGCGGTGGACGCGCGTCGCCCACGCATCGATCCGCTGCCCGGCCGGCGCGAAGTGACCTCCGGGCAGGAGGTCGAACTCGGCACCGAGGCCTCGCGCGAGCACCTCGACCGCGACCGGGCGAGCGTGCGGGTCCTCGGCCTGCGCGAGCAGCAGCGCCGGCACCGCCGGGGCGGGAATCGTCGCCACCGCGCGGTCGACCCAGCGCGCGAACGACGCGGGCTCTGCCGCCATCGATGCCGCGATCCGGGATGCGTCCTCGGGCGAGAGCCCGGCGAAGACGGGATGCCCCGGGGGTGGCGGCTCGAGCCCGGCGCCGGGGATCGGGAGCCGCAGCCGGATGCGATCCACGAGGGAGGCCAGCGTTCGGGTTCCCTCGGCCAGCGGGGCCGCGGCGACTGCGGCCCGGATCGACGGCCCCCCCGCGAGAGCGAGCGCCACGAGTGCTCCCGCCCCGTGGCCGATCGCGATCGGGGGCGTCTCGAGCTCCCGGATCGCGGCGCTCGCCCCGGCGACCCAGTCGCCCCCGGCCGCGCCCCGGGCCGCTTCCCGCAGGTCCACGACGTGGCAACGCCAGCCCCGCTGGGCCATCGCGGCGGCGAGACGGCCCCAGGTCGAGGGTCCCGTCCAGGCCCCGTGAAGGAGCAGCAGGTCGGCGGACCAGCGCGGGCTCTCCGGGTCGATCGACTGGATCACGGCATCGCCCCCCGGCGACGGGGTTCGGGCCCGGGAAAATGAAAAGAGCCCTCGCGTCCTGGGACCGAGGGCTCCTCTCTTGGTTCGGGCCTTTCGGCCCCACTCGCCTGACGAAAGGTCGTTCGAAAACCGACTGAACTGATTCCGGGACGGCCTCTTTGCCGGCCCGGTCACTGCGGTACTGCCGGAAAAACTTCGGAGCTTACTTCTTCTTGGCCGGAGCCTTCTTGGCCGGGGCCTTCTTGGCCGGAGCCTTCTTGGCCGGGGCCTTCTTCGCCGGGGCCTTCTTCTTCGCCTTCGACGCAGTCTTCTTCTTCGCAACTGGCATGAGCGCCTCCTTCGTCAGCCTTCCTCAGGCGAGGTCCTCAACCACCACCCCACTCCACAACCAATGGCGCGGTCCTACACCGGCCGGGCGCGGCATGTCAATAGGTTGAGAATGACTTTTTAAAATTGTCCCTCGATGCGTGCTCGGGCTTTTCGGACTCAGAATGTCGTTTCGCGGCCTCGTCGCCGCCGCCGAGAACTTCGTTATGCCCCGCCTGGTCGGCGGAGCCCGGTTGCAGGCCCGATGGCGCTCGCGCTATCGCTTCGGGCGTGGGGCGGCAGGACGAGGAGGACGGGAATCCCGGAGGTCGGCGGGCCCCGGTCCGCCGCGGCCGCTGGCTCGCCGCCGCCCTCTTCCTGCTGTCGTCGTTCGGCGTCGCGTCCCTGTTCTCGGGACCGGGCGGGTTCGTGCGCATCCGCAACCTCGAAGCGGAGCTCGCCGAGGTGAACGACCACAACTTCGACCTCGTCCAGTCGGCGCACCGACTGCAGTCGCAGATCGACCGGCTGCACGTCGACGAGGGCGAGATCGAGCGCCTCGCACGGAGGCATCGCCTCGTGCGCGACGGGGAGACGCTCTACCAGTTCGGAGACGACACGCGTCGGCGGGAGCGCACGCCGGTGGCCGCGAAGAGCCGGGATCGCTGACGCGGGACGTCCGGCGCGGTTCGCGCCCGGACGACGGCGTCACTCCTCGTCGGAATCGGAGTCTTCTTCGCGCTCGCCCGCGACCAGACCCTCGTAGTCGTCGAAGTCGATGAGCTCGTCGAGCTCGTCTTCCTCGCGCAACTCGATTTCGAGCAGCCAGCCGTCGCCCTGGGCATCCTCGTTGACGAGCGAGGGTTGGTCCTCGACGTCGGGATTCGTCGCGAGCACGATCCCGGTGACCGGCGCGATCAGCTCGCGCAACTCGGTCGCCGTCTCGATCTCGCCGAGCGGCTCCCCGCGCTCGATCTCCTCCCCGGCCTCGGGCAGGTTGACCGACACGATGTCCCCCAGCTTGTCCTGCAGGAAGTCGGTGATGCCGATGCGTGCGGACTCGCCGTCGACGCGCACCCACAGGTGTTCGTCGGAGTATCTGATCTTGTCGGCCATGAAAGCACCCTTGCGCTGCGACTTTCGTGGCGTCGTAAGATCGGCCCGATGCAGAGTCAAGCCGCCGGCCACGGGGCCGCGAGGGTTCCCCGGCGTCGTCCGGAGCGGGGCGCCCCGAGACGTGGCGCCCCGCTCCCGTCGACCGTCCGGCCCTGCCACCACCCCACCCGCCGAGGAGAAGCCTCCACACCACACGGCCTCCGCTTCTCCTCCCCGGTCCGCCGCGCGCCCGGACGCTGAGCGCGGCGATCTGGACTCGAGAGCCCGGGTCGTCCCGGGTGCACGCCCCCGCTCTCGCGCGGCGGCGCACGCCCCGGGGACGCGCGCCGTGCGCGCACCCCCGGGGCCTGGGATCAGGAGCAGCCGCTCGTCGCGCCGCAGTTCGAGCAGCGGTAGCAACTGCCGTTGCGGATCATGATCGAGCCGCAGTCCGGGCAGCTCGGGGCATCGGCCTGCGGGCTGAACGCGATGGTCGCCGCGGCGCGGCCCCGGGCGGACGCGATCGAGACCACGTCGGCACCGCCGCCGGAATCGCCCTCGCCCGCTTCGTCGGCCCGCTCGCCCTCGTCGGACGAGAGGCCCACCAGGCTGCGCTTCTCCGCCGTGAGGAAACGCACCCCGAGGAAGCGGAAGATGTAGTCGGTGAGCGACTTCGCGAACGGGACCTCGGGGTTCTTCGTGAAGCCCGACGGCTCGAAGCGCACGTGGCCGAACTTCGCGACCAGGGCGTCGAGCGGGACGCCGTACTGGAGCGACATCGAGGTGAGGGTGGCGATCGTGTCCATCAGGCCGGAGATCGTGCTTCCCTCCTTGGCCATCTTGATGAAGATCTCGCCCGGCATTCCGTCGTCGTAGAAGCCGACGTGGATGTAGCCCTCGTGCCCGGCGACGTCGAACTTGTGCCGGATCGAGCGGCAGTCCGCCGGCAGGCGACGGCGCACCGGGCGGAACTCCGCGACCGGTGCCGCCTCGGCCGTCGGGGCGGCGGCGTCCGCCTTCGCGTCGCCCTTCGAGGTGTTGAGCGGCTGGATGCGCTTGCAGCCGTCGCGGTAGATGGCGACCGCCTTGAGCCCGAGCTTCCAGGCCAGCAAGAAGGCGTTCTCGACGTCCTCGACCGAGGTCGAGTTCGGCATGTTGATCGTCTTCGAGATCGCGCCGGACAGGAACGGCTGCACCGCGCCCATCATGCGGAGGTGGCCCGAGGGGGAGATCGTGCGCGATCCCTTGGCGGCCTTGAAGGCGCAGTCGAAGACCGGCAGGTGCTCGTCGCGGAGCCCCGGCGCGCCCTCGATCGTGTCCTCCTGGTCGATGTAGTCGACGATCGCCTCGACCTCGCGCTCGTTGTAGCCGAGGCGGCGCAGCGCGCCGGGGACGGTGCGGTTCACCATCTTCAGCATGCCGCCGCCGACGAGCTTCTTGTACTTCACGAGCGCGATGTCCGGCTCGACGCCCGTCGTGTCGCAGTCCATCATGAAGGCGATCGTGCCGGTCGGGGCGAGCACCGTCGCCTGCGAGTTGCGGAAGCCGACCTCGCGTCCGAGCGCGAGCGCCTGGTCCCACGACGAGCGCGCCGCGTGGAGCAGGTCGAGCGGAACCAGCGTCGGCGAGAGCTTCATCGCCTGGTTGCGGTGCTTCTCGATCACGCCGAGCATCGGCTCGCGGTTCTTCTCGTAGCCCTCGTAGGGCCCGAGCACCGAGGCGATGCGCGCCGACTGCTGGTAGGCCTGGCCGCAGAGCAGCGCGGTCACCGCGCCCGCGTACTGCCGCCCGCCCTCGGAGTCGTAGGGCATGCCGAGCTCCATCAGGAGCGCGCCGAGGTTCGCGAAGCCGAGCCCGAGCTCGCGGTAGGCGTGCGCGTTCGCGCCGATCTCCGGGGTCGGGTAGCTCGAGGCGTCGACCACGATGTCCTGCGCCGTGATGAGGACGTCGACCGCGTGGCGGAAGCCGACCGTGTCGAACTCGCCCGACTCGCCGAGGAACTTCATCAGGTTGATCGACGCGAGATTGCAGGCCGAGTCGTCGAGGTGCATGTACTCGCTGCAGGGGTTCGACGCGTTGATCCGGCCGCTCGCCGGGCAGGTGTGCCAGGCGTTGATCGTGGTGTCGAACTGCATGCCCGGGTCGCCGCAGAAATGCGCCGCCTCGGCGATCATGCGCATGAGCTCGCGCGCCTTGAACGTCTCGGCGGGCTCGCCCGAGGTGACGTAGCGCGTGTGCCAGTCGGCGTCCGTCTCGACCGCGTGCATGAACTCGTCGGTGACGCGCACCGAGTTGTTCGCGTTCTGGAAGAAGATCGAGCTGTAGGCCGGGCCGTCGAGCGAGCCGTCGTAGCCCGCGTCGATGAGCGTCCAGGCCTTGCGCTCCTCCTCGGCCTTGCAGCGGATGAACTCGGGCGCGTCGGGGTGGTCGATGTTCAGGACGACCATCTTCGCCGCCCGGCGGGTCTTGCCGCCCGACTTGATGACTCCGGCCGAGGCGTCGGCGGCCCGCATGAAGGAGACGGGCCCCGAGGCCGTGCCGCCGCCCGCGAGCCGCTCCTTCGACGAGCGGATCGTCGAGAGGTTCACGCCCGATCCCGAGCCGCCCTTGAAGATGACCCCCTCGCGCCGATACCAGTCGAGGATCGAGTCCATCGTGTCGCGGACGGAGAGGATGAAGCAGGCCGAGCACTGCGGCTTCTCCTCGACGCCCACGTTGAACCACACCGGGGAATTGAACGAGGCCTTCTGCTTGACGAGGAGATGCGTGAGTTCGTCCGCGAAGACGTCGGCGTCGCCCGGGGTCGCGAAGTACCCCTGTTCCTCGCCCCACTGCTTGATCGAGCGGACGACCCGGCCGACGAGCTGCTTCACGCTGGTCTCGCGCTCCGGGGTGCCCGGCGTGCCCCGGAAGTACTTCGAGGCGACGACGTTCGTCGCGAGCTGCGACCAGGCCGCGGGGACCTCGATGTCGTGCTGCTCGAAGACGACCTCGCCGCCCTCGCCGCTGATGACGGCACTGCGCTTCTCCCAGGACTCGCTCTCGATCGGGTCGACCCGATCGCGGCCGGCCGCCTCCGCCGCCTCGTCCGGCAGCGTGAAGCGCCGCTGGACGTGCAGACCCCTCGCCCCGCCGGTCGCGGGGGCCGGGACGGCTCCCGCCCCCTCCACCACCTCGGAAACCTTCGCCTGGTTCGACCTTTCCACGCCTCGCCCCCCCTTCGATCTTCGTTCGCCCCTGGACCGCCTCGCGGCCTGCGCCACCCCCGCCCGACCGCACCCGGCGCGCCTTCGCGCCGGGTCCCGCATCTTGGGTGGGCGCCGCATCTGCCACACAAGATGTAGTGCTGTCAAGGGCGGGTCGCCCCCCGGGAGGCGGTCGTGATCGAGTCGCTGCGGGATCTCCTCGAACGTGCCCTCGCCCGGGCCGGTCTCGAGGCGACGAGCGATGCCTTTCGGGTCGCCGAGGCCTGGGAGGAGGCGGTCGGGCCGGCCGTGGCCTCCCGCGCGAGGCCGGCCGGGCTCGAGCGCGGCGAACTCCTCGTCGCCGCCCCGGATGCCGTCTGGCGCCAGGAGCTCGTCCTGCTCGCTCCGGACATCAAGCAGAAAATCAACCGGGCCCTCGGGGCCGAGGTCGTGCAGCGCGTGCGGATCGTCGGCGGCCCGCCGCCCCCGGGGCCCGGTCCCGGGGATCGCGACAGCCGCCGGCGGGGATGATAGAGCGACCTGGCGCCGCCGGGGCGGTTCGCGGGGAGGGGTGAGGCGATGGGTCTTGCGAAGCGAGGCGGTCGGCGGGCGGGACGGCCCGGTGTCGCGGATCGGAACCGGCCGTGAAACGCGATCGCGGCATCGGGCTCGGCAGCTCCGCGCGGCCCTCCGGCGGCCCGGGCGCGGGCCGTCTCCTCGGAACCCTGGTCGCGGCGCTCGCCGCGGGCCTCGTCGGCTGGGTCGCCTGGGGCGGCTCGGGGCGTCCCGGCGCCGAGGTCCTGCAGTCGGCCGCGATCGTGGGCCGCGCGACTCCGCTCTCGCTGCGCATCGACGCCGGGCGCGCGGGACTGCGCTCGGTCGACGTCCGCCTCGAGGGAGGAGGAGCCGCCGGCACGCTGCTCTCCAGGGAGTTTCCGGCCGAGGGCCCGCTCGGCAGCGGCGTGCGCGACGAGTGCTTCGACCTCGTGCTCGACGCAGGCGCCGCGGGCGTCCCCGAGGGCGAAGCGCGGATCGTCGTGCGCGCATCGGACTGGTCGGCCCTCGGGCGCCTGCGCGGGCCGAGCGAGATCCTCTCGATCCCGGTCACGGTGGACGTGGCGCCGCCGGCCTTGACCCCGGTGACCGTCACCTCGATGGGTCAGCGCGGCGGCAGCGCGATCGTCGTCTACCGGGTCGCGCCCGACGCCGTCCGGTCCGGGGTCGAGATCGGCAGCCGCCGCTTCCCGGGGCGCACCGGCGCCTTCGCCGACCCGGCGCTCGGGGTCGCCCTGTTCTCGCTGCCCTGGGATGCGCCGACGCCCATCCAGCCGCAGGTCTTCGCCGAGGACGCGGCGGGCAACCGGGCCCGCGCCGCGGTCGCCCTGCCCGTGAAGGAGCGCAGGTTCCCGGAGGAGAAGATCGAGGTCACGACGACGTTCATGACCGTGAAGATCCCGGAGTTGCTCGAGCGAAACGGCATGAAGGCGCCCGCCGATCCCGTCGAGGCCTACCTCGCCGTGAACCGCGACCTTCGCCGCAGGAGCGAGGAGCGGCTCCGGGAGATCGGACGCGTCTCGGCGCCGCGCTTCCTCTTCGAGGGCGCCTTCGTCCAGCAGCCGGACACGGCCGTGGGATCGCGCTTCGCCGAGCGACGCCACTATTCCTTCGGCGGCAAGCCGATCGACGAGCAGACCCATCTCGGCACGGACCTCGCGTCGGTGAAGCTCGCGCCGGTGGTCGCCTCCGCGAGGGGCCGGGTCCTGTGGGCGGGCGACCTCGGCATCTACGGCAACGCGGTCGTGCTCGACCACGGCCTCGGTCTCGAGACGCTCTACGCCCACCTGACCGACACCGCGGTCGCCGCCGGGCAGGTGGTCGAGAAGGGCGCGACGCTCGGAAGGTCGGGCCAGACCGGTCTCGCCGGAGGCGACCATCTCCACTACAGCACCATGATCCACGGCCAGCACGTCGATCCGGTCGAGTGGTGGGACGGCAAGTGGTTCCGCGACCGGATCGCGCCGCAGCTCGCATCCGCTCCCGCCGCGCCGAATCTCGGCGACGAGCCGAGCGACCCGGATCCGGCGCCCGCCGCCACCTCCGGCGGCCGATCGGGTTGCGGCCGCGGAACGGCGCCCGACGGCGCGACGGCGCCCGCCGCCACGGGGAGGGCCGCCCGGTGAGCCCGCGCGAGTCGACCCCGGCCCGGCACGAGATCGCCGCCCGGCTCGGCACCGAGGACCCGCTCGCGGCACTCGAACAGGTCGTGCGAACCGGGAGCGATCCGGCCCTTCTGGCGGCGACCGTCGCCTGGGTCGGAGCGGAGGCGCGGGGGGCGAGCGCGGGCGAGCGCCTGCTCGCCCTCGAGGCCGCGACCGCCGACAAGTCGACCCGGCGCGAGATCCGTCGCGCACTCTACCGGCTCGAACAGCGCGGCGAGTTCCGGCGCCCCGACGCGCCGCCCCCGCCGAGCACGAGCGAGCTGCTCGGCCCGTCGCAGGACGAACCCGAGGCGTGGCTGACCGAGATCGACCCCGGGGGCACGCGCCTGCTCTGGATCGCGCGGCGCACCGGGGACGGAGTCGCGAGCCTCACCGCGGTCGTGAACGACGTGACCGGCGTCCAGGAGCTGAATCTCGGCGAGACGCGGCGCAAGGCGATTCGCGACGCGCACCGAAGCCTCGTTCGGCAGACCGGCCTCGCCCTCGTCGAGGCGCCGTGGCGCCACGTCGACGGGCTGCTCGAGGAGGCGCTCCGCATCTCTCCCGACGAGAAGAGAAACGCCGAGGTCGAGCGCGCGCGTCGCGTCCTGCTGCCGGCCGGGGAGCGCGGCGAGGCGGGCCGGCCCGTCGACTCGGTCGTCGATCGCGCCGCCGTGGAGCGGGAGCGCGACGCGCTGCTGCAGTCCCCCGAGCTGCGACGGGAGAAGGACGGACCGGCGTGGCTCGTGCCCTTCGCCTGGGTCGAGGCTTCGGTCGAGAAGGTCGAGGCGGCGCGCGAGTCGCTGGTCGTCGTGAGCCCGGCCCAGCAGGAGGAGCGCGTGCGCGACGCCTTCGAGCGGGCGATCGAGGAGGTCCTCGAGGCGCCGCAGCGACGTGCGCTCTTCGCCCGACGCTTCGCCGAGTCGGCGTGGGTCGCGGCCCGCCGCGGCAGGCTGGAGAAGGCGCGCGCCCTCGATGCGTGCTCGCTCGCGATCGAGGCGGGGCTCCCGGTCGCCGGGATCCCGCCGCTCGCCGACCTCGTGCGACTGAGCCTCGGCTTCGCGCTCGAGACCCGCGCGCGGAAGGCGAGCGAGCAGGCCCGCTCCTCGCTCGTCGTCACGCCTGCCGAGGCGATGGCCGAACGCCGACTGCCGCGTCGCCGCTGATCGATCCGCGGCCTCGGCGAGCCCCGGTCAGGGATTCGGCACGGGCGGGCGGAGCCCTCTCACGGTCTCGAGTACGCCCGGGGACACCTCGAGGACGAGCAGGCTCGCGCCGCCGGTCGCGGCGCGCGGGTCGACGAACCAGTCGAGCAGGTCGGCTCCGCGCCTGCGCTCCACGCGGCGCAACGTGCCGAGTTCGCGGAGCGCGCTCGGCAGGGGGCCGCCCTCGTCGGGGACCAGCGCGAACACCGGGCGCCCCTCGATCGCGTATCCGACCGCGGCCCGTGCCGGGTGGCTCGAGAGCAGCGGGAGCTCGGCCGCATACTGCGAGTCGGCATGCGTGTAGTGTGCGATGTTCTCCGAGGGGCGACCGAGATCGCCGTCGACCAGCACCAGCGCCCCGGGCGGCACGACCCCCTCGATCGCGGAGCGCGCACGCACGACCTGGTCGCGCTGGAAGGGATCCCGTTCCCCGGAGCCGGACACGATCCGGGAGATCGCGAGCAGCGCGAGGCACGTCGCCGGGAAGAGCGGCGCCAGGGCGAGGGCGCCCCCGTCGCGCCCCTCTCGCGGCAGGAGGGCGCAGGCCGCGAATGCCGTCGCGAGCGCGACCTCCGGCAGGCCCGGCCACGCCGCCCCGCGCGGGATCCCGGCGCGCGAGGACCACCAGGCGGCGAGAGCGGTCGCGAGCGCGGCCGCGACCGCCGCCGACCGGAGCGCCGCACCCGGGGTCGCGCGTAGATCCCGGCAGGCGGCGGCGGCGCCCGTTCCCGCGAGTGCCGCGAGGCACAGGCTGATCCCGGCGAGGTAGCGCGCGTCGGGGTGCGACCAGAAGCCGTAGAAGAGCGTGGCGATCACCGCGTAGGGCAGGAAGGCGAGCGCGAGACCGGGACGTACGCGCACCGACCAGGCGGCGCCGAACAGCGCCAACCATGCCGTCCAGGAGAAGGCGCGGGCGAGCAGTCGCAGGTTGCCCGACAGCGTCGTCGCGAGGTGGGCGACCCGGAACCCCCCGCCCGAGGGCAGGACCTGTGCGACGATCCCCGCGGGCGAAAGGCGGAGCGAGGAGAGCAGTCGGTCGAACTCGCCGGCCTGCGTGAACCCGAGGATCGAGCCGCGCGTCGCGCGGTTGTAGAGCAGCAGGGGCAGGAGGCCCACGGCGAGCGCCGCGCCGAAACGCAGCACGTCGCGGCTCGGGCCCGGGAGCCTGCGGCCGCGCAGCAGCAGCACCCCGGCCGAGGCTCCCCACAGAACCGCGTCGGGCCGGATCGTGCAGGCGAGTCCCAGCAGGAGCCCGGAAGCGATCGGCGCACGCGCGGATGCCGCGACGACGCACGCGAGGCCGAGGAGGTGCGCCGGCAGGTCGCGAGCGACCGTGATGCCCCAGAGGTGGACCTGGGTCGGAAGCACGATCGCGAGCCAGGTCGCGGCGAGGGCGGCCCCGGCCGCGAGCGGGCGGTCGAGCCCCCGCAGGAGGCTCCAGGTCGCGCGGCCCAGCAGGAGCAGCAGCGCCCCGAAGAGCACGGGATTCAGGAGATGCTGAGCGCGCTCGCCCCCGACCGCCGCGGCGACGGCGAGCATCGCGGGAAAGCCGGGCGGGTAGCGCGACCAGAGGCGGTGCCCGTCCCAGAAGTAGGTCTGGTAGTAGGCGTCGCGCGGCCCCCGCGCCTGCGTCGGCGCGCCCAGGCGCAGCACCCCCTCGGGCGCATGGAGGACGCGACCCGCGGACAGGTCGTCCGCGAGGGTCAGGAACGCGAACTGGTCGCTCGCGAGATACCAGGTG
>JAGWVP010000700.1 GCA_018970825.1 bacterium
CACGAACGTGTGGCTGTCGTCGATCCAGCGCAACGTCGCGTCCGGCAGGAGGCGGCACAGCCTCTCCGCGTCCGACGGCGGGAAGAACTTGTCCTGCCGGGCCCATGCGACGAGCACCGGCTTCGAGAAGGTCGGGAAGGAGCGCGCGGCCCCGAGCGTGACCGACGGGGTGACGCCGCGCAGGAGGCTGCGCATGTCCTCCCGGATCGCCGGGTCGGACCGCAGCGGCTCCGCCCAGGAGCGGACGAGGTCGGCGGGCAGGCCTCGTCGCGCGAGCAGCCAGAGCGGAAGCGGCTTGCGCGTCATGGCCGGCGTTCCGAAGAGCAGCGGGAACAGCCGCAGCAGCACGGGCAGTCGCGGCGCGAGCCACACCACGGGGCCGAAGACCGCGGGCGGGAAGTGCTCGAACGCGTCGCACGAGACCAGCACCGCGCCCCCGATCTTCTCGGGCCGCCGCGACATCGCGACCTGCACGAGTGCACCACCGGTGTCGTTCCCGACCAGGATCGGCTCGCGGGAGCCGAGGGCGTCGGCGAGGTCGAGGAGCGCGTCCGCGATCGGCCCGGGAGCGAGCCGCCCCCGGTCGGGCACTGCCTCGCGGTGAGCCCCGAGAGGCAGGTCCGGGCAGGCGACGCGGAAGCGGTTCGCGAGGCGTGGCGCGACGCCGTCCCAGAGACGCCCGTCGACGAGCGCCCCGTGCACGAACAGGAGCAGGGGGCCGTTGCCGGCGACCCGGCAGCGGACGGGTCCGAGTTCGGTGCGGACGGTCTCCTCGTGTCCCCAGCGTTCCATCGGCGGCTCCCTTCGCCTGCGGCTGTAGCAATCGCTACGTCCGGCCTACCATGGCGTAGCGGTTGCTACAAGAGCGCCGTGCTAAGGATCCCGGCATGGGGGACCGGGAGGAACAGCGACGCCTGATCGTCGCGGGAGCATCGGCCTACGTCGTGGCGGAGGGGCTCACGAAGCTCTCCCTGCGGCCGCTCGCCGCCAGGCTCGGCACGAGCGACCGGATGCTCCTCTACTACTTCGACTCGAAGGACGAACTCGTCGCGGAGGTCTTGCAGGCGCTTTCCGCCGATCTCCGGGCCGTCCTCGCGGCGAGCATCCCGGCGCGCCGCGTGCCCGTGCGAACGCTCGTCGAGGCGGCCGACGCCCTGCTCGCGAGGCCCGAGATGCGGAGTTCGGCTGCGCTCTGCCTCGAACTGCTCGGGCTCGCGGCGCGTGGGGCCGACCCCTACGCGACGGCTGCGCGATCGCTCCTCGCCGACTGGATCGACTGGGCCGAGACGAGACTCTCCGGGCCGCCGCGCGGTCGGCGCGCGCGCGCGGTGGGGGCCGTCGCCTGCATCGAGGGGATCCTCGTCCTGCGCGCGGTCGGCCTCGGGGAACGGCTGCGCGGTGCGCTCGGGGGCCTTCTCCGATGAGGATCGCGGTCGTAAGGCGGGGCGGTCCGCGACCCTTCTTCGCGTGAGCCGAGCGATCCGAGGGGCCATCGGCCGCGATCCTGCGGCCGATGGAGCCGGGCACCGTTCGAGTTCGAGCGGGGGAACGGCGGAGGCACGGCAGGGCGAGGGCTGGCGATCGGACGTCGACGGCCTGCGCGCGGTGGCCGTGTTGGCGGTGATCGTCTTCCACCTGCGCCGCGACTGGCTTCCCGGGGGGTTCGCGGGCGTCGACGTCTTCTTCGTGATCTCGGGCTTCCTCATCACCCGGGCGATCCTCGCGGACCTCGCGGCCGGGACGTTTTCGCGCGCGGAGTTCTACCGGCGTCGGGTGAAGCGGATCTCGCTGCCGATGCTGGCGGTCGTGCTGGTCGTGGT
>JAGWVP010000701.1 GCA_018970825.1 bacterium
GAAGACCAGGAGATGCTCCGCCAGTCGGCGCGGGACTTCCTCTCGAAGGAATGCCCGATGACGCTGGTCCGCAAGATGATGGACGACGAGTCCGGACACTCGCCCGAACTCTGGAAGAAGATGGCCGAGCTCGGCTGGCAGGGACTCATCCTGCCGGAGGAGTTCGGCGGCGCGGGCCTCACCTTCGTCGACCTGATCGTGGTCCTCGAGGAGATGGGGCGCGTCGTGCTGCCGGGACCGTTCCTGTCGACGGTCGTCTTCGCCGGTCTCGCGATCGCCGAGTCGGGAACCGCCGACCAGAAGAAGAAGTTCCTGCCGCGCATCGCGACCGGGGACCTGGTCGCGACGCTCGCGCTGATCGAGCCGTCGGGCCGCTGGGACGCCGACGGGATCGCCGCGACGGCGACGCCGGACGGAGACGGCTGGAAGCTCGAGGGCACCAAGCTCTTCGTGCCCGACGGTCACGTCGCCGAGCTGCTCGTCGTGGCCGCGCGCAAGCCGGGCTCGAAGGGGAACGACGGCGTGAGCCTGTTCCTCGTCGACGCGAAGACGCCGGGGCTCCGCGTCTCGCCGCTCAAGACGATGGACCAGACGCGCAAGCTCTCGGAGGTCGTGCTCTCGGGGGTCAAGGTGGGACGCGACGCGCTTCTCGGGGCCGAGGGCGGGGCGTGGAAGGCGATCCAGCGCATCGCCGACCGCGGCAAGGTCGCGCTGTGTGCCGAGATGTGCGGCGGGGCCCAGCGGGTCCTCGACATGTCGGTCGAGTACGCGAAGGTGCGCGAGCAGTTCGGCAAGCCGATCGGCTCGTTCCAGGCGATCCAGCACAAGTGCGCGAACATGATGGTGCAGGTCGAGAGCGCGAAGTCGGCGACCTACTATGCCGCGTGGGCGGTCGCGAACGACGTGCCCGAGGCGCCGCTCGCCGCCGCGATGGCGAAGGCCTACTGCTCCGATGCCTACCGCTTCGTCGCGGGCGAGGGGATCCAGATCCACGGCGGGATCGGGTTCACCTGGGAGCACGACATGCACATCTTCTTCAAGCGGGCCAAGTCCTCCGAGGTCACGTTCGGCGACGCCACGCTGAACCGCGAGATCGTCGCCCAGCACATCCTCTGATGGCTCGTCGCGGCCGCGGGGGGCGGGCGCGGTGAGCGCGTCCGGGCGCTTCGCGGTCGTCCACGGCCACTTCTACCAGCCGCCGCGGGAGAACCCGTGGCTCGAGACGGTTCCGCGCGAGGCGGGGGCGCAGCCCTTCCACGACTGGAACCAGAGGGTCACGTCCGAGTGCTACGCGTCGAACGCGAACTCGCGACGGCTCGACCCGGTCGGCCGCATCGACCGCATCTCGAACAACTACCGCCGCACGAGTTTCGACTTCGGGCCGACCCTGATGTCGTGGCTCGAGCGTGCACGGCCGGACGTGCACGCGGCCGTGATCGCGGCGGACCGGGACAGCGTGGATCGCCTCGGCGGTCGCGGCAACGCGATCGCGCAGGCCTACAACCACACCATTCTCCCGCTCTCGAACGACCGCGACCGGTTGACCCAGGTCCGCTGGGGGCTCGCCGACTTCGAGCACCGGTTCGGCAGGCCGGCCCACGGCATGTGGCTGCCGGAGACGGCGGTCGACACGGGTTCGCTCGAAGCGCTCGCGGCCTGCGGCGTCGAATTCACGATCCTCGCGCCGCACCAGGCTTCGCGCGTCCGGCCGCTCGACGGCGGCGACTGGCGACCTGCCGGGGGCGGCTCGATCGACGGCCGGAGGCCCTACCTCTGCAGGCTTCCGTCGGGTCGCACGATCGCGCTCTTCTTCT
>JAGWVP010000048.1 GCA_018970825.1 bacterium
CGCGCCGGGAGATCGCGATCGCGCTCGGGCTCGCCTCGGGCGTGGCGGTGCTCGCCCACTGGTCGCCGCCCGGGCCGCCGGCCGGCGCCGCGAACGTGGCCTGGACCGCCTGGCTCGTGGCCACGATCCTCGCCTGCGCCTTCCGGGCGATGTCGCACGCCGACGAGCTCGCCGAGCGCCTCGGCGAGCCGATCGGCACGATCCTGCTCACGATCTCCGCGATCACGATCGAGGTCGCCGCCGTCTCCGCGATGATGATCGGCTCGCATGCCGACACGAAGGTCGCACGCGACACGATGTTCTCCGTGTTGATGCTCATCCTGAACCTGCTGCTCGGCGCCGCCATGATCGCCGGTGGCGCGCGGGAGACCGAGCAGGAGTTCAACGCGCAGTCGGCCGCCGCCTACCTGCCGCTCGTGATCGCGCTCGCCACGATCACGCTCATCCTGCCCCGCTTCACGACCAGCGAGGAGGGCGGCTGGATGAGCAACCCCATGCAGGCCTTCGTCGGGGTCGCTTCGCTCGTCATCTACGGCGTCTTCCTCGCGATGCAGACGACGCGGCACCGCGAGTTCTTCGCCTACCACGGACACTCCGAGCGCACGGCCGACGCCGACGCCCTCTCGGAGTCGATCGGCGAGGGGCCCGCGTCCCGCGGGGCGCCGCTCGGGCCGACGGTCGCGCTCCTCGTCCTGAGCCTCGTCGCGGTGGTCGCGATCGCCGAGGGGCTCGCCGGCCGGGTGCGATCGCTGCTCGACGCGACCGGCGTCCCGGGCGCGATCGGCGGGGTCTTCATCGCGGCGCTGGTGCTCGCGCCCGAGGGGCTCGCGGCCCTGCGGGCCGCGCGGCGCGACGACATGCAGCGCAGCGTGAACATCCTGCTCGGAAGCGCGCTCTCGACGATCGGCCTCACGGTGCCCGCGGTGATCGCGATCGCGTTCCTGACCGGCGCCGAGCCCGAGTTCGGGCTCGAGCCGCCCTACATCGTGCTGCTCGCCTCGACCCTGTTGATCGCGACCGTGAACCTCGAACGTGGGCGCACCAGCGCCCTCCAGGGCGTCGTCCACCTGCTGCTGTTCCTCGCCTGGATCGCGACGATCCTCGACGAGGCGTCCGGGAGACGCTGATCGCCGCCCGCCCCTTGTACGGGGCCGTGCGACCGCGACCCGGCACGCGCCCCGCCCGAAGCCACGAAGGAGACCTCGATGCGCCCGAACCGAACCCTTCCCCGGCTCGCCGCCGGACTCGCACTCGCGGGTGTCTTCGCCGCGCCCGCGGCCGCCATCGCCGAGGAGGCGATCGAGCGCATCCTGCCCGACGGATTCCTCTCCACGGGACCCGCCGCCCGCAGCGGGAGCTTTCGAGTCGTCGCCGAGGCCGCGGTCTTCCCGGGCTCCGAGGAGGGCTCCGGATCGCCACGGGATCCCGCCGCCCCGGAGCCTCCGCTCGCCGCCACCGTGATCCCGAACGACCTCGTGGTGAACGGAAGCGCCTGCCTCGGGGTCGACTGCACGGACACGGAGGTCTTCGGGCTCGACACGCTCCGGCTCGAGGAGAACAACACCCGGATCAAGTTCCTCGACACGAGCGTGGCACCCTTTGCGACCCACGACTGGACGCTCGAGGCGAACGACAGCGCGAGCGGCGGACTCGACCGGTTCTCGATCCGGGACGAGGACGCGGCGACGACCCCGTTCACCGTCGAGGGAGGCTCGCGCAGCGCCGCCCTCTACGTCGACACGTCGGGCCGGATCGGCTTCGGGACCGCCGCCCCGGCCATGGCCCTCCACGTGCTGAACCCGAACACGCCGGGAGTGCGCCTCGAGCAGACCTCGGGCGGGTTCGGCACCTACACCTGGGACGTCGCCGGCAACGAGGCCAACTTCTTCGTGCGCGACGTGAGCGCGGGAAACAAGCTTCCCTTCCGGATCAAGCCGGCCGCGCCGACCGACAGCCTGGTCGTCGCCGCGGACGGCTCCGTGGGAGTCGGCACGCCGGCGCCGAACGCCCCGCTCCACGTGGCACGCTCGAACGGCAGCGCGGAGATCCGGGTCGTCGAAAGTTCGCTCTTCAACGCGTCGCGGACGCTGCTCACGCTGCGGAACAACGGGCCGGTCGTGATGAAGTACGCCGATTCGAGCACCGGCACGAGCTGGATCGTGAAGCAGGGCAACGGGGCCTTCGTGTTCTCGAACGCGGCGAGCGGCCAGCAGGAGCTCAAGCTCAACAACGACACCTCGATCGAGATGGGAGCCTCCGGGGGCACGGCGCGCTTCCGGCTCGACCCCGCCGGCAACGTCGCGATCTCCGGCACGCTCAGCCAGGGATCGGACCGGGCGGCGAAGGTCGACGTCGCCTCGGTCGATGCGGAGCAGGTTCTCGACAAGGTCGCGGCGCTGCCGGTCAGCACCTGGCGCTACCGGGCCGACGCCGGGAACGCCCGCCACATGGGCCCCATGGCGCAGGACTTCGCGGCGGCCTTCGAACTCGGCGACGACGACCGGCGGATCGGGCTCGGCGACGTGGGCGGCGTCGCGCTCGCGGCCGTGCAGGGTCTCTCGCGCCGCGTCGATGCGCGGTCGGAGGAATTGCGCTCGCTGCGCCGTCGCAACGACGAACTCGAGCGGCGCAACGCCGAGCTCGAACGTCGGCTCGACACGCTCGAGCGCAGCCTCGCGCCGGCCTCGGGCGGCTGACCGCCCCGGCGCGTTGCCCCCGGTCGCCCGGCGGTGGTACCCGGACCGCGTGGCACAGGTCCCGATCCACCCCGGGCTGTTCACGCTGCCGGGCGACCCGCGCGGGACGCGACTGCTCGCGGCGCGCTGCCCGTCGTGCGCGGGCCTCCATTTCCCGGCCGGCGAGACCTGTCCCTACTGCGGGAGCGACGGCTGCCACGTGGAGGCGATCGGAGCGGAGGGCCGGCTCTCGCTGTGGACCGCGGTCCGGACCGCGCCTCCCGGCTACCGCGGCCCGGTGCCCTACGGATTCGGGGTGGTCGACCTGCCCGAGGGACTGCGCGTCGTCTCGCGCCTCGCCTCGGCCGAGGTCGAACGCCTCCGCGAAGGGGAGGCGGTCGACCTCGTGGTCGAACCGTTGTTCACGAACGACGCGGGCGACGAGGTGCTCTCCTTCGCCTACGCGCCCCGGGACGGTCGATGAAGGGGAGGCGCGCGGTCCACGTCGCCGGCGTCGGCCTCCACCCCTTCGGCCGCTTCGAAGGGAAGGACGTGACGCGGCTCGGCCAGCACGCGGTGCGCGAGGCGCTCGCGGAGGCGGGCGTCGGCCGCGGCGGCTTCGGCGCGGCCTTCTGCGGCACGGTCTACACGGGCGTCGCGGCGGGCCACAAGGTGCTCTCGGGGCTCGGACTTTCGGGCGTGCCGATCGTGAACGTCGAGGCCGGCTGCGCGAGCGGCGGCGCTGCGCTCTCGCTCGGCGCCGCCGCGATCGCCTCGGGCGAGCACGACCGCGTGCTGGTCTTCGGGATGGAGAAGATGCCGCGCGGGATCATCCGCTCGAGCTTCTTCCCGCCCTGGTGCGAGGAGGCCGGGCTGTCTCCGGCGCCCGCCTATTTCGCGCTCCGCGCCCGTCGCCTCATGCTGGAGTCGGGCGTGTCCCGCGAGCACCTCGCGCGGGTGTCGGTCAAGAACCATGCGAACGGCGTGAACAATCCCTTCGCGATGTTCCGCAAGCCGTTCACGACGGAACAAGTGCTGTCCTCGCAGGTCGTCTGCGACCCGCTCACGCTCTACATGCTCTGCTCGCCCAACGAGGGCGCGGCCGCGGTCGTGCTCTCCGCCGAGCCGGGACCGGTCGGGCCGCCCGTCCGCGTGCTCGCCTCCGTGCTGCGCTCGCACCACCCCGGCAGCGTGCTGGGCGAGCACACGCCGATGTCGGGGCTCCCCGGGGGCGAACCGCCCACGCCGACCGAGACCGCGGCCCGCGAGGCGTGGGAGCGGGCGGGCGTCGACCCTCGCGACCTCGATCTCGCCGAGGTGCAGGACACCGACTCCGGGCGCGAGATCCTGTCGGTCGAGGAACTCGGCCTCTGCGAGCGCGGCGGCGGCGGGCGGTTCGTCGAAGACGGCGTCGGCGAGATGACCGGCCGCCTGCCGGTCAACCCGAGCGGCGGGCTGCTCTCGAAGGGCGAGCCGCTCGGCGCCTCGGCACTCGGGCAAGTGGTCGAGCTCGCGTGGCAGTTGCGCGGCGCGGCGGGCCCGCGCCAGGTCGAGGGAGCGAGGCTCGCGGTGGGGCACACCGTCGGCCGCGGCGCGAACGCCTCGGTCGTCGTGCTCGGGCGCTGACACCCGCCTTCGACCACCGCGACGCAGCCACCGGCGGCCTGGCGATCCCGGCGCCGGATCGGTGCCGGGCGGCGAGGCGACGCTTCGGGAAGCGGGCCCCTCGGCCCTGCGCAGCGAGCCGCGGGATCTCCCGATCGCGGCGCGGAGCGACTCCCGGTCGGCGACCCGTCCCGGTTCGGCCTCGCGGTCGGCCCGGAACCGCGTCCCGACCCGGAACGGCGCCAGCGCCGAGTCGGGCGGCTCGACCACCGAACCGCCGCCGAGCGCGCAGTCGACGTCGACGCCTGCCGGAGCGCGTGGTGCTCGTGCGCCTACTGGTACATCTCGAGCAGCTCGATCGCGCCGAGCGCCCGCATGGTGTCGAAGATCGCGCTCTTCACGTCGGAGACGCGCGAGAGCGAGAGCACGTGGCGCGACAGTCCCGAGGC
Source organism: bacterium (assembly GCA_018970825.1). Lineage (GTDB taxonomy): Bacteria > Desulfobacterota > Binatia > UBA12015 > UBA12015 > REEB422. The sequence goes on from JAGWVP010000048.1 coordinate 4,730, forward strand.
CGCCTCCCAGGACACCGACCGGATGAGCTTCTTGATGACCGGGATGAAGAAGGGCTCCATGCTGAGCTCGTCGAGCCCCATGCCCAGCAGGACGAGCGTGCACATCGGGTCGGCCGCCATCTCGCCGCACATCGAGATCGTCTTGCCGGCCTCGTGGGCCGCGCGCGTGCAATGGTCGATCGCGGCCAGCACCGAGGGATGGAGCGGCTGGTAGAGCGGCGCGACCTTGCGGTTGTTGCGGTCGACCGCGAGCACGTACTGGATCAGGTCGTTCGTGCCGATCGAGAGGAAGTCGCAGGCGGCCGCGAGTTCGGGGGCGAGCTGGACCGCGGAGGGGACCTCGATCATGACCCCGAGCGGCAGATCCGGGGCATGCGGCACGCCCTCCCGCTCGAGGTCCTCCCGGGTCTCGGCGATGAGCTCCTTCGAGCGCTCGAGCTCTTCGAGCGAGGAGATCATCGGCAGGAGAAGCCGGGTCGGGCCGGCGAGCGCCGCCTGCCAGATCGCGCGCAGCTGCACGGTGAAGAGCTCCGGCATCTCGAGCGAGACGCGGATGGATCGCCAGCCGAGGAACGGGTTCTGTTCCTGCGGGACGCGCAGGTAGGCGGGGTACTTGTCGGCGCCGAGATCGAGCGTGCGCGCGGTGACGGGGTGCCCCTCCATGCCGGAGATCACCTTGCGGTAGATGTCGAGCTGCTCGCGCTCGGTGGGGAACTCGCGGAACGACACGAACGGGAACTCGGTGCGGTACAGGCCGATGCCCTCGGCGCCGTGGCGCTTCGCGAGGACGACGTCGCCGACCAGCCCGACGTTCGCGTTCAACTGGACGCGACGTCCGTCGGTCGTCGTCGCGGGCAGGTCGTGGAGCGTCTCGAGTCCCTCGTTGAAGGCCCGGTACTCGCCCTCCATGCGCTCGTACTCGCGCACGACGTCCGGCCCCGGCTGCCGGTAGACGACGCCGGCATTGCCGTCGACGATCACCTCGTCGCCCTCGCCCACCACGGCGAGCAGGCGGTCCACGCCGACCACCGTCGGGATCTCGAAGGACTTCGCGAGGATCGTCGCATGGGAAGTCACCCCCCCGGTCGCGAGCGCGATGCCGCAGAGGTTCTTCGGCTCGATCTCGGCGAAGTCGATGAGGGTCAGCTCGTCGGCGACGAGCACGCTGCCCTCGCCCGGGACCGACTGCACCTGGCCGATTCCCAGCAGCAGGCGCACCAGGCGCAGGCCGATGTCCTTCACGTCGAGCGCCCGTTCCTGGAGGTAGGGGTCCTGGATGCCGTGGAAGGCCGCGAGGTAGTCCTCGACCACGCGCCGCACCGCGTACTCGGCGCAGGCGCCCTCCTGGATCACGTCCCGCACACGCTGCTGGAGCGAGCCGTCGCTCAGCATGAGCAGGTAGGCGTCGAAGATCTTGCCGGTGCCCTCGGGCAGGATGGCGTGCATCTGGTCGCGCTGGCGCTCGAGCTCGGCGCTCGCCTCGTCGAGAGCACGCTCGAAGCGCTCCGCCTCGCCGGCGGCGTCGTCGACCGGCCGGTCCTCGATGTCGGAGAACAGGATCTGCGGGTGCAGCACGTGGGCGCGGCCGATGCCGAAACCGGGCGAGGCGGCGATGCCGGTGAGTCGCTCGCCGGGATCCCGCGCCTGGCGGGCGTCGGCCGACGTGCGCTCGGCCTGGCGTTCGAAGGCCTGCAGGCGGCGCACCGTCTCCACCATGCGGCGCCGGATCTCGACCTGCTCCTGCTCCTTCACCTTCAGACTGTCGAGGAGCCTTGCCTGCACCAGCACCCCGGCAAGCTGCCCCGCGATGGTGCGCAGGAGCCGGATCTCGTCCTCGGTGAACTGGCGACGGCGCAAGGTCTGCACGACGAGGACGCCGAGCGGGGCCCGCCGTTCGAGCACCGGGACGCCGAGGAACGAGTGAAAGCGCTCCTCGCGCGTCTCGGGGAAGAACTTGAAACGCGGGTGCACGGGAGCGTCGGGCACGACCACCGGTGCCATCGTCTCGATGACGAGTCCGGTCAGGCCCTCGTCGGTCCGCATGCGGACGCGGCCGACGGCGCCCCGCTCGAGACCGGTCGTCGCCCAGAGCGTGAGCATCGTCGAGCCCGGATCGAGCAGGTAGACCGAGCAGGCCTCCGTCCTCATCCGCTCGGCGACGACGTCGACGACCGAGTCGAGCGTCTCCTGCAGGTTGTCGGACTGCCCGATCAGCGAACTCACGTCCTCGAGCAGGCGCAGTCCGTGGCGGGAGCGGATCGGACCCTCCGCCCGGTCGCGCGCGACTCCCTCGCGGGACGAAGGCGGACGGGGCCCGGCGGTCGACATGACCGTGCCCTTAGCACGGCCGCGGGCCTGCCCGCCCGAGCGGACCCGCCGAGGTTGGCCGCAGGCGCCGGAAACGCATAGAGAAGGCTCGGTGGCGGGATCGGGAAGGCGGCGGGGCGGGAGGCCGGCGCGGCGGCCCTTCAAGACGTTCGTCTTCGGTTTTCTCCTGCTCGCCCTCGCCCTCGCCGGAAGCGGGGCCGCGCTCGTCTACAAGGAGTTCAACGAGAGCCTCCCCCCGGTCGAGAAGCTGCTCGACTGGCGCCCCCCGGTCGCGACGCGGGTCTACGCCGCCGACGGTTCGCTGCTCGGCGAGTTCTTCACCGAAAAGCGCTACCTCGCACCGATCCACACGATCCCGCGCGGGGTCCAGTACGCGTTCGTGGCCGCCGAGGACTCGAAGTTCTTCGAGCACAAGGGAGTCGACCCGGCGGGGATCCTGCGAGCCGCGCTCAAGAACTCGATCGCGGGCGGCACCCGCCAGGGCGGCAGCACGATCACCCAGCAGGTCGTGAAGTCGCTGCTGCTGACGCCCGAGCGCAGCTACGAGCGCAAGGCGAAGGAGCTCGTTCTCGCCTACCGCCTGGAGCACCAGTTCACGAAGGACGAGATCCTCTACGTCTACCTGAACCAGATCTACCTGGGCGACGGCGCCTACGGCGTCCAGGCCGCCGCTCGGGAGTACTTCGACAAGGACCTCTCCGAACTGACGCTCGGCGAGACCGCCCTGCTCGCGGGACTGCCGCAGGCACCGAGCCGATACGCTCCGCGCGAGCACCTGCGCGCCGCGAAGGCCCGCCAGCGCTACGTGCTCGAGCGGATGGTCGAGGAGGGGTTCGTCACGCGGGCCGAGGCCGAGCGGGCCGCCGCCGAGGCGATCGCGATCGCGCCGCCGCGGCCGGCGACGGCCGCGGCGGCGCCCTACTTCCTCCAGCACGTCCGTCGCCTGCTCGAGGAGCGCTACGGGGCGGCCGGGCCGGAACGACTCGGCCTGCAGGTCTGGACCACGCTCGACCTGCCGACGCAGCGGGCCGCCGAGAAGGCGGTCGCCGGGGGCATCGCCGAACTCGACGAGCGCCAGGGGTTCCGCGGCCCCATCCGCCGTCTCGGAGGCGACGACCTGGCCGAGGTCGAGGCTGCGGCGAGCGCCGACGGCGCCCGCCAGGACCCGCTGCCGGCTGTCGGGAGCACCCTCGAGGCCGTCGTCGTGGCGCCCCGGTCCGGGGCGCGCCGCGACGGCTCGACGCCGCTGCACTGGGCGCGCGGCACCGCGTCGATCTCGCCCCGCGGGCTCGCCTGGGCGACGCGCACCGGCTGGGTGCCGCGGCCGGGCGACGTCCTCGACGTGAAGGTCGTGGCCGGCCCGGGGGGCCGGCCCGAACTCGTCCTGTCGGGAAGCAACGGAACGCAGGCGGCACTGGTCGCGATGGCGCCCGCGAGCGGCGACGTCCGCGCGATGGTGGGAGGCGTCGATTTCGCCCAGAGCCAGTTCAACCGCGCGACGCAGGCGGTGCGCCAGCCCGGGTCGGCGTTCAAGCCGCTCGTCTACGCGGCGGCGCTCGACGCCGGGTACACGCCGGCGTCCGTGATCACGGACGCGCCGGTCTCCTACGCGATGGGCGGGGGCGAGCGCTGGGCGCCGCAGAACTTCGACCACCGGTACCACGGCGCGACCACCCTGAGAGACGCACTCACCTTCTCGCGCAACGTCGTCACGGTGAAGCTCGTCGACGCGATCGGGATCGACAAGGTCGTCGACTACCTGCCGCGCTTCGGCTTCGAGCGACGGTTTCCGCGCAATCTCTCGATCGGGCTCGGGTCGTCCGAGGTCACGCTGCTCGAGATGATCGAGGCCTACGGCGTGTTCCCGAACCTCGGCGTCCGGGTCGAGCCGCGCTTCGTCACGAGGATCGTCGACGCGAAGGGCCGGGTCGTCGACGACGGCGCCGTGCGCGGCAAGCGCGCGATCTCGCAGGACACGGCCTACCTCATGGAGAGCATGATGCGCAGCGTGGTCGAGCAGGGGACCGGCAAGCGGGCCGCCGATCTCGGTCGGCCGGTCGCGGGCAAGACCGGCACGACGAACGACGGGCGCGACGCGTGGTTCATCGGTTTCACGCCCGACCTTCTCGCCGGCGTGTGGGTGGGTTACGACCAGGACAAGACGCTCGGAGAGAAGGAGACCGGGGGACAGGCCGCGGCCCCGATCTGGGAGAGCTTCATGGCGCAGGCGACCGAGGGCACCCCCGTGAACGATTTCCCCGTCCCCCGGGACATCGTCCTCGTCAACATCGACCGGCGCTCGGGCCTGCGCGCCGACGGCGACACCGAGAATCCGCGCCTCGAGGCGTTCAAGCGCGGCACCGAGCCGGTCACCTTCGCCCCGCCCTCGCACGCGCGCCGCAAGCCCGCCGTCGACGAACTCGGGCTCCCGATCGAGGAGGATCTGGACGCCGAGCGCCTGCGCGACCTGCGTGGACGATCCGGGACCGGGGCGACGCCGTGAGCACCGCCGTCCTGGTCGACCCGCGCTACCGCGACCACGATCCGGGGCCGCACCACCCCGAGCGCCCCGAGCGGATCGAGGCCGTCGAGGCGATGCTGCACGACTGGCGCGGGGCACCGATCGAGCGCGTGCGGCCGCGACTCGCCACCGAGGGGGACATCCTCGCCGTGCACGCGGCCCCGCTCCTCGACGCCGTGCGCGCGACCGAGGGCAAGCCGCACGTCGCGATCGACCCGGACACGCACACCTCCGCTCGCTCCTACGAGACGGCGCTGCTCGCCGCCGGCGGCGTGCTCGAGCTCGCCGACCTCGTCGCACGTCGCGACGTGCACAACGGGTTCGCCTTCGTGCGACCGCCGGGCCACCACGCGACCCGCGACCGCTCGATGGGCTTCTGCCTGTTCAACAACGCGGCCGCCGCGGCCGAGCACCTGCGGCGCGAGCACGGGCTCGAGCGGGTCGCGATCGTCGACTGGGACCTCCACCACGGCAACGGCACGGAGGCGATCTTCTACGAGGACCCGGGCGTCCTCTACGCGTCGCTGCACCAGTACCCCTTCTACCCCGGGACCGGGGCCGCGACCGACCTCGGCAGCGGGGCCGGCACGGGCTTCAACGTGAACGTGCCGTTCTCGGCCGGCGTCGGAGACCTCGGCTACGCGCTCGCGTTCCAGGAAGTGATCGAGCCGGTCCTTCGCCAGTTCGAGCCGCAGTTCCTGATCGTGTCGGCCGGCTTCGACTGCCACCACCGCGACCCGCTCGGCGGCATGGAGGTGACCGAGGAGGGCTTCCGCGCGATGACCCGCAGCCTCCTCTCGGTCGCCCGCGACGCGAGCGGGGGACGCCTGCTCGCCATCCTCGAGGGGGGCTACGATCTCGACGCGATCCGCGACTCCTCGCGAGCCGTGCTGGAGGAACTCTCCCGCCCCGATCCGCCGCCCGCCGAAATGCTCGGCCCCGCGCACCTCTTCGAGCGCCTGAAGGGCATCCTCGCGCCGCACTGGCGACTCTGACCGCGGGTTTCGCGATTGCCGGTCCCGGGCCCTTCGGCTAGCGTCCGCGCCATGTTCGGCATCGGCATGCCCGAGATGGTGGTGATCCTCGTGGTCGCCCTGATCGTGCTCGGACCGCGTCGCCTGCCGGAGGTCGCGCGCGCGCTCGGCAAGGGCCTCGCCGAGTTTCGCAAGGTGACGGGCGACGTGAACAAGGAACTCGACGCCGCGCGCTCGATGATCGAGGCCGAGGCGCGCCAGCACGAGGCCGACCAGCGCCGCAGGACGCGCGAGAAGCTCCTCGCCGAGGCACGCGCGGCGGCACCGGCGCCGGGAAGCGAGGAGGCGGCCGCCTCCCCCGGTGCCCCCGATGCCGGGAGCGGGGACGCGCCCCCCGTCTCCGCTCCGCCCGACCGGCCGAACGAAGGCGAAGCGCAGGCTTGAGCGACGACGTCACGGCCTCGGCCGACTCCGCCCACGGCGCGGCCGAAATGCCGCTCACGGACCACCTCGAGGAGTTGCGCTGGAGACTCCTCGCGGCGCTCGTCGCGGTCGCGGCGGGGGCCTGCCTCGCCTACTGGTACGCCGACTGGCTGTTCGAGATCCTCGTGCGCCCGCTCCACGACGCCGCCAAGGGACACGACGTCCGCCTGATCGGGACGGGGCTCGCCGAGGCGTTCTTCACCAAGCTCAAGGTGTCGGCGATCGCCGGATTCGTCCTCGCCCTGCCGGTCGTGCTGCTGCAGGTCTGGCGCTTCGTCGCCCCGGGGCTGCATGCGCACGAGCGCGCCTACGTCATCCCCTTCGTTCTCTTCGGCACGCTCTTCTTCCTCGCGGGCGCCGCGTTCTGCTGGCGGTACGTCTTC
>JAGWVP010000049.1 GCA_018970825.1 bacterium
CCATCGCGTGGCGCTCCTCCAGCAGGGCACCGAGAAGTTCCTCGCGTGCGTCGCGGGAGGAGGTCTCGTCGGCGCTGCTCTCGGCAACGAAGGTCGTGAAGGCATCGAGTCGGCGCAGCGACTCCGCGGCGAACGCGCCGCGTGCCGCCGCATCCATGCCGTCGAAGCGGGCCGACGGGGCGACCGCCTCGACGTCGAACCGCGCGCCCAGGTCGAGGCCGTCGGCGGCGACGGCGACGCGGTCGAAGCCGATCGACGCGACCATGCGGCGCGCGACCTCGGCGTCGTCGAGTGGCCCCGGGGCGAACTCCGGCAGGACCCGGTCGAGGCCGGGGACGAGGTCGGCGGGTGCGAGCCGCAGCTCGGCGAAGCGAGGCTCGACCCGGTCGCGAAGCCATTCGCGCAGCGCGCCCTCGACCGGCTGCGCGCGGCCGGAAGCGTCCTCGGCGGTCGCCGAGCGCACCTCGAAACCGAGCCGTCCCGACTCCCGCTCCGCCACGGGCTCGAGGCCGAGGGCGAACGCCCCCGTCCAGTCGAAGGGGAAGCTGCACCAGGAGCCGACCTTGAACGACTTGCGTCCTTCGCCGCGCATGCGGACGACGAGCATCTCCCCCGAGACGCGGACCTCCGGATCGGACAGGGTGAGATGGTTGCAACCGGTCTCGTCGTCCCAGGCGCGCGCCGTGTCGGCACCGTCGCGGAACACGTGCTCGACGAGCGCTCGGCGCAGGCGGACGGTGTCCACGTGCGCGTCGAACCGCACCTGCTCCATCGCCGCGTGCGCGGACCCGTGGACCGCGAGCGCGAGGAGCAGCGCCGCGCACGGAGGCCATCGCGAGAGGAGTCGCACCGGGCCGATGCGCGGCCGCGAGGCGTCTCGCGACGGGTCGTGACGGTGCCTGCCGAGATCCTCCACCCGGCCTTCGAGGATAGCCGGTGGCGGCCGCGCTGGGGAGCGCGAGCGTCGTTTCCCCTGCCGGGACCGGGGCCGTGTCGGCCCGCTCCCCCCGGGGACCGGGCCGACGCGGCTTGGCAGCCCGGGCCGGCTGGCGTAACGAGGGCCGCGGGGAGGGTGGCGCCGATGATGCGATGGCTCGGATGGGCGGCCGTGGCCGCGACCGGCGCGACGGCGGTGGGGGTGCTCGCACTCTCCCGGGGCGAGACGATCGACGCGACCTGGTTCGTGGTCGCCGCCGTCGCGACCTACGCGATCGCCTACCGCTGGTACAGCGCGTTCCTCGCCGTGAAGGTCTTCGCCCTCGACCACGACAACGAGACCCCGGCCCATCGCCTGTCCGACGGGCGCGACTACGTGCCGACGAACCGGTGGGTCGTCTTCGGGCACCACTTCGCCGCGATCGCGGGCCCGGGCCCGCTCATCGGGCCGACGCTCGCCGCGCAGTTCGGCTACCTGCCGGGCACGCTCTGGATCCTGTTCGGGGTCGTGCTCGGCGGAGCGGTGCAGGACTTCTGCGTGCTCTGCGGCAGCCTGCGCAGCGACGGCCGCTCGCTCGGGCAGATGGCGAAGGACGAGATCGGCCCGGTCGGCGGCTTCGCGGCGATGGTCGGCGTGTTCTCGATCATGGTGATCCTGATCGCGGTGCTGGCGCTCGTCGTCGTGAACGCGCTGAACCACAGTCCCTGGGGCACGGTGACCGTCGGGCTCACGATCCCGATCGCGATGGTCATGGGCGCCTGGATGCGCTGGATCCGCCCGCACGACGTGACCGGCGGAACGATTCTCGGCCTCGTGCTGCTCGCCGGGGCGCTGGTCGCCGGGCGATGGGTCGGCGAGCACCCGGTGCTCGGGCCGGTGTTCACGCTGCGCTCGACCACGCTCGCCTGGTCGATCATCGCCTACGGCTTCGCCGCCTCGGTCGTGCCGGTCTGGCTGCTGCTCGCGCCGCGCGACTATCTCTCCACCTTCGTCAAGCTCGGCACGATCGCCCTGCTGGCGGTCGGGATCGTCGCGATCCGTCCCGAGATCCGGTTGCCCGCGCTCACACGCTTCACCGACGGCAACGGGCCGATCTTCGCGGGCACGATCTTCCCGTTCTGCTTCATCACGATCGCCTGCGGGGCGATCTCGGGCTTCCACTCGCTCATCTCGTCGGGCACGACGCCCAAGTTGCTCGGCGACGAGACCGACGCGCCGATGATCGGCTACGGCGCGATGCTGCTCGAGTCGTTCGTCGCGATCATGGCGATGATCGCGGCGGCGGCGCTCGATCCGGGCGTCTACTTCGCGATCAACAGCCCGGCCGGCGCGGTCGGCGCCGACCCCGCGACGGCGGCCGCGACGATCAGCGGCTGGGGATTCCCGGTCACGCCCGAGTCGATGCAGGAACTCGCGACCGCGATCGGGGAGAGCACGCTCTTCGCGCGGACCGGCGGCGCCCCGAGCCTCGCGGTCGGCATGGCCGCGATCTTCGGCCGCTGGCTCGGCGGAGCGGCACTCGCGTTCTGGTACCACTTCGCGATCATGTTCGAGGCCCTGTTCATCCTGACGACGCTGGACGCGGGCACCCGGGTGGGCCGCATGATGCTGCAGGACCTGCTCGGCCACTTCTGGGAGCCGCTCGGCCGCGGCGACTGGTGGCCGGCGGTCGTGGTCTCGAGCGCGATCGTCGTCTCGGCCTGGGGCTACTTCCTCTACCAGGGCGTGATCGACCCGCTCGGCGGCATCAACATCCTGTGGCCGCTGTTCGGCATCGCGAACCAGCTGCTGGCCGCGATCGCGCTCGTCGTCGCGACGAGCTTCATCATCCGCAACGGCAAGTCGCGCTACGCGTGGACGACGCTCGTGCCGCTCGGCTGGCTGCTCGCGGTGACGATGACCGCGGGCTGGCTCAAGATCGCCTCGCCCGACCCGAAGCTGGGCTTCCTCTCGGGGGCCTCGAAGATCGCGGCCGGGCTCGCGGACGCCGCGCCCGAGAAGCTCGCGACGATGCGTGCGCAGGTGTTCAACCTGCGCCTCGACGCGGCCCTCACCGGCTGCTTCATGGCGCTCGTGCTGCTGATCCTGGTCGAGGCGCTGCGCGCCTGGCGACGCGAACTCGCCCGGCTCCGCACGCCCCCGCCCCGCGTCGGCGCGGCCGCCTGAGGCGGCTTCAGCCGGCGCCGGACAGCCGCGCGCCGATCGCGGCCGTGAACGCGGCGGCGGGGACCATCGCGATCGCCGTGCACCAGAGGAGCCTCGCGTAGGGCACCCCGAGTGCCCCCGCGGCGAAGTTCACGAGCGAACTCGACACGGGGATCCAGTGCCCGACGACGAGCACCGCCGGATGCCCGAGCGGCAGGCTCCGCAGCCAGGACGGGAGCCGTTCGCTCTCGGCCGCGAGACCGAAGTCGCTGCCCGTGCGGCGCCCGATCGCGAACTCGATCGACGCCGTGAGCATCCAGGTCGCCCAGCTCACGGCTGCTCCGACCGGAAATCCGAAGAACGTCCCGTTCAGGACGGCGCACGGCACGAAGTCGCTCGCCGGCGAGAGGGTCACGAGAACCTGCAGCGGAAGCCACGCCGCGATCCACGCCGATCCCCATCGGGTGCGCAGGGCGGCGGGCCCGCCCTGTGCACGGATCCACAGGATCGCCGCACCGCCCAGCAGGAGCGCGGTGGCGAGGGCCGCGGGGCCCCGCCAGCGGGCCGCACCCGGTGCGACGCGGGCCGCGGTCGTCGCGGCCGGCGCGCCGGGCGTCGAGTTCACTTGGTCGCCGGCGCCCCGCTCGGCTGGCTGCGGACCCAGTCGGCCGCGTGTCGGAGCAGCGAGGCCGCGTCCGCGATCCCGAGCTTGCGCTTGATGTTCTCGCGGTGGCTCTCGATGGTCTTGAAGCTCACGCCGAGCTTGGTCGCGATCTTGCGCGTGCTGAGCCCGCCGCCGAGCAGGGAGAACACCTGCAGCTCGCGGTCCGACAGGCTCGCGACGTCGCCGTGCTGGGAGTTCGTCGGCTGCTCGAGAAGCTTGTGGAGCACGAGCACCGCCATCTTGCGGGTGACGTAGAGCTCGCCCTTCAGCACCGTTCGGATCGCGGAGAGGACCTCCTCGGCCGCCTCCTCCTTCATGAGATAGCCGCTGCCCCCGGCCCGCAGCACCCGCTCGGCGTACACGGTCTCGTCGAACTGGGAGATGGCGAGCATCGGCATGTCCGGATGGTCGGACTTGACCGCCTTGATGAGGTCGAGCCCGTCCTCGTTGGCGAGCCGCATGTCGACGAGGATCAGGTCGGGCCCGGTCTCGCCGATCGCCTTGAGCGTCGACTTCAGGTCCTCGGCCTCGCCGCAGCAGAGCATGTCGTCCTGGGCGTCGATCAGCTGCCCGATCCCCTGCCGGAAGATCGGGTGGTCGTCGACGATCAGGATGCGGGCCTTTCCGTGGTCGGTCTTGGTCTCGGCGCTCATGACGGGTTCGCTCCTGCCCGCTCGATCTCGGGGGCTGCGCTCGTGATCGGGCAAACGACGCGGACTTCCGTACCGCGGCCCGGCTCCGAATCGATGTAGACCTCCCCGCCCACGGTGTGGGCGCGGTAGCGCATGATGCGCAGGCCCAACCCGGAGGACTCCGAGGAGGAGGGGGTCGCGAAGGGCGCCACCCGGCGGAAACCCTTGCCGTCGTCCTTCACGACGAGTTCCACGTTTTCCGCGTCCGCCTCGAGCCGCACGTCCACCTGCTTCGCCTGGCCGTGGCGGATCGCGTTGTGGATCGCCTCCTGCGCGATGCGGTAGGTTTCGCGCGCGATCGAGAGGTCGACGTCGGGCTCGGCCGGTCGCGAGACGAAATCGCACCGGATCCCGTAGGAATCGACGGTGTCGGCGGCGAGCTTCTCCAGCGCCTTCGAGAGTCCGAATCGCTCGACGTCGACCGGGTCGAGACCGCGGGCGAGCCGGCGCACCTGGCTCATGGCGCCGGCGAGCAGCTTCACGATCTCCGAGGCCTGGACCGCGAGCGGACCGGGGTCGACCTTGGAGAGCCCCTGCTCGAGGACCTTCGCCTTGAAGGAGATGCCGCCGAGGTAGGAGCCCAATCCGTCGTGGAGGTCGTGGCCGATGCGGTGCTGCTCGTGGGCGGCGGCCTCGATGACGGCGGCCTCGAGCCGCTTGCGCTCGCTGATGTCGTGGAACCAGCCGAAGACGAAACCCTGCCCGGAATGGTCGACGTAGTTGAGCGAGATCTCGACCGGGATGAGCCGGCCGTCGGCGGTCCGGACGCGGGTCTCGAACACGCGGGGGCGTCCGTCGCTGCGGATGTCCTCGAAGACGCGGTCGAAGGTCTCCGGCCTGAAGTCCGGCGCGACGTCGGCGACGTCCATGCCGATCAGCTGCCCCAGCGAGCGGCCGAGGAACGTGCAGGCCGCGTCGTTCAGGTAGGTGAAGCGGTACCCGTCGTCGGGCACGATCATGTAGAGGGGATCCCAGCTCACCTTCGCGCACTTGCGGAAGAGCGCGGCGATTTCCTGGCTCTCCTTGCGTGCGGTGATGTCGGTCTCGATCGCCATGTAGTTGACGACCTCGCCGTTCTCGTCGCGGATCGGCTGGACCTCGATCGAGAGCCAGTACCGCCGGCCGTACTTGCTGTAGTTCACGATCTCGACGTTGAAGCCCTCGCCCTCGGCGAGGCGGCGGCGCATGTAGTCGACGGTCGTCGGGTCGGTGTCGGGGCCCTGGAGGAGCCGCCCGGGCACCTCCCCCTTCACCTCGTCGAGAGTGAATCCGGTCACGCGCTCGAAGCCCTCGTTCACCCACTCCACGCGCGCGTGCGCGTCCGTCAGGATGACCGCGTTGTCGGTGCGCGACGCGATGAGTGCGAGCTTGCGGGCCTCCGTCTCCTGTTCGCGGATCTGCTCGTGGGCCGCCTGGAGGGCCGAATTGCGCTCGGCGAGGCTGTCGTTGGCCGCGCGCAGTTCCGAGCGCTGCTCGGTGAGCGTCGCGGCCATGCGCTTCAGGTCGTCGTAGGCGGCCTTCTGGGCCTGCACGAGGTGGACCAGGTCCACGATCGGATCGTGGATCGCGAAGTCCGACAGGAGGAGCCCGAGCTTTCCGATCTGCTCGGGGTCGGTGATCCACGGCGAGCCGAGGAAGAGCATGACCTGCTGCGCTTCCTCCCAGTGCATCTGCCCCCGCAGCAGGAGGTCGGTGCCGACCGGGGCGACGAGGAAGAGGTTGCGCTGGTTGCGGACGATTCCCGCGAAGTCGTCGACGCCCTCCGGCCGACGGACGCGGAAGATCTCGCCGAAGTTGCCGCCCTCCCGGGCGGAGGGGCAGATCCTCGCGAGCGTCGACCCGATGCCGGCGATCCGCAGGTCGTGATCGAACGCGACGTGGAACGGGAAGACGCGGTCGACGTCGCCCAGCACGAGCGACGGCGGCGAGGCCTTCCGCGGGGACGCCTTCATCCCTCGACCCCGGGGCCCCACGTCACCCGGAACACGTCGTGGTCCGAATCCTCGTCGCGACGACGGACCTGCTCGACCCGGACCGGGGTGTCGAAGCGCTTGCCGAGACCGATCACGAGGCCCTTCACCATCGGACCGAGGCCCGGCCGATGGGTGAAGTGGTGGAGGAGCAGCGAGCGTTCCGTGACCTCGCCGCACTCGAAGCGGGGCGGCTTCAGGTTCGGGAAGATCATCCCGACCCGGGTGTGCATCTGGTTCAGGTTCATCAGGAACTCGGGCAGGGAGCGTCCCGCCGCGTCGAGGATCGCGCCGTAGCCGTCGCGCGCGGTGTGCAGGACCCAGTGGACCCCGAACGCCTCGAGGATGTCCTCGGCCGGCGCACCCAGCACCTCGCTCGCGGCGCCGACGAGCGCGTAGGTCATCTCGTCGGGGTACCCCTCGGTGCTGACGAAGACGTCGACGTCGATGCCGGCACGCTCCTTGATCCGTCGCCAGGTCTCGTCGCCGTGATTCATGCGGACGAGGTCCTCGACGGCCTTGTTCACCATGCCGTACACGCCCACCCCCAGTCGTTCGCCGGGGCCCGGGCCGCGGCGACGCGCTGCGACGTATTTATCGGCAGGGTTCCAACTCGCGCAAGCACCGTCCCGCCGCCCCCGAGTCGTGCCCCCGGGGCGGCCCCCCCCGTCTTCGGGCTCCGCCCGAGTCCCGCGGCGCTCCGGGCTCTTCCCGTTGACCCCGCGGGGGGGGACGAGCAAGACGACAGCGGTGCCATTTCCCGAGTTCGAGCCCACGATCCCCGAGCTGCTGCGACGGGCCTCGATCACCCACGGCGACCGAACGCTGGTCGTGCTCGGCGACCGGCGCCTCGACTACGCCTTCGCGGAGGGCCGCTCCGCGAGCCTCGCACGCGGGCTGCTCGAAGCCGGCGCGGGCAAGGGAACCCACGTGGCCCTTCTCCTGCCCAACGGGCCGGACTGGGTGATCGCCTTCCTCGCCGCCGCCCGCATCGGCGCCGTCGTCGTCCCGGTGAACACGTTCTTCCGCGCCCGCGAACTCGGCTGGGTCCTGCGCCACTCGGACTCGGCGATCCTGCTGGCGACGCGCTCGTTCCGCGGCCACGACTACGCGGCCCGGCTGCTCGAGGTCGCTCCCGACCTCGCGGGGGCCGCCGCGGAAGACCTTCGTCCGGCAGCGCTGCCCCGGCTGCGCGCGGTCTTCCTCGACGACCCGTCGGGCCACCCGTGGGCCGGGTCGATCGACGAACTCTCGCGGCGCGGCGACGCGGCCGCACGCGCGGGACGCGACCGCCTGCGCGCGGTCGAGGACGACGTGGCGCCCGCCGATCGTGCCGTCGTCATCTACACCTCGGGCAGCACCGCGGAGCCGCGCGGCGCGATCCACACCCACGGCACCGTCGTGCGCCACGCCTTCAACGTGAACGCGTGCGCGGGACGCGGGCTCGGCCCCGACGACCGGGTCTGGTCGCCGATGCCCTTCTTCTGGGTGGGCGGACTCGTGGTCTCGTTCCTGGGCGCGATGCACGCGGGCGCCTGCCTGCTCTGCGAGGAGGCGTTCGACGCCGAACGGACCCTCGACCTTCTCGAACGCGAGCGCGCGACGCTCGCCGCGGGCTGGCCGCACTACGGCAAGGCGATGGCGGCCCACCCGAGCTTCGCGGGTCGCGACCTCTCCTCGCTGCGCGCGGGCATGGTCGAGATCCTGCCGCCGGAGCGCAGACCCGCCGACCCGTCGCTGCGGACGAACTCGCTCGGCATGACCGAGACCTGCGGCCCGCACACCTTCGGGCGCGAGGGCGACCCGCCCGCGACGCTGCGCGGCAGCTTCGGCCGCGCGATCGACGGGATCGAGCACAAGGTGATCGACCCGGAGACCGGCGAGACGCTTCCGCCCGGCGCCGAGGGCGAGATCTGCGTGCGCGGCTACAGCCTGATGCAGGGCTTCTGGAAGGTCGAGCGCGAGCGGACCTTCGAGCCCGACGGCTTCTACCGCACCGGCGACGGCGGCCGGATCGACGCCGACGGCTTCCTCTGGTTCACGGGGCGGCTCGGCGACATGATCAAGACCGCGGGAGCGAACGTCGCGCCGAGCGAGGTCGAGCAGCTGCTCGCGGGCTTTCCCGAGATCAAGGAAGCGCACGTGGTCGGCGTCCCCGATCCGGCGCGCGGTCAGGTCGTCGCGGCCGCGGTCGTGCTCGCACCCGGGCAGAGCCTCGGCCCGGCGTCGTTGCGCGAGCGCCTGCGCGGCGAGCTCGCGGCCTACAAGGTCCCGCGAGAGATCGTCTTCCTCGACGCGGGCGACCTGCCGTTCACCGACAGCGGGAAGATCGACAAGCGCCGGCTGCGCGAGCTGCTCGTCGAGCGGCTCGGCACGGCCTGAGGCGGAGCGGCCCGGGGATTTCCGCCCGGGCCGCTCCGCGGGACCCTTCAGGCGTTCGGCTTGTCGCCGCTCGCGGCCGCCTTGCGCATCGCCTCGAGGCGGTCGATCAGGCCCATCCGCTCGACGCCGACGGTCGAGGGCAGGCGCTGCTCGATCTCCTCGGGCGTCCAGCGGCCCTCCTTGAACATCGCGCGCACCTCGACCGGCTGGTTCCAGACGGCGATCTTGCCGCCCGAGCAGGTGTAGACCTGCCCCGTGATCGACCGCGCCTTGTCCGAAAGGAGGAACACGACCATCGGTGCGATGTCCTCGGCCTCGCCGATCCCCTGGATCTCCATCGGGACGTTCGCGCTCATGCGCGTCTTCGCGACCGGCGCGATGCAATTGGCGGTGACGCCGTAGCGGTGCATGCCGGCCGCGGCGCTCCGCACGAGCGAGACGATGCCGCCCTTCGCGGACGCGTAGTTCGCCTGCGCGACCGAACCCGCGAAGGCGCCGGAGGTGAATCCGATCAGCGTGCCGCTCTTCTGCTCGCGCATCGCCGCGGCGGCCGCGCGGAACACCGTGAAGGTTCCCTTCAGGTGGGTCGCGACGACGGGGTCCCAGTCCTCCTCGCCCATGTTGAAGAGCATGCGCTCGCGCAGGATCCCGGCGACGCAGACCACGCCGTCGATCCGGCCGAAGGCGTCGATCGCGGACTTCACGATGCTCGCCCCGCCCTCCATCGTCGCGACGGAGTTCGCGTTGGCGACGGCCTCGCCGCCCATCTTGCGGATCTCGTCGACGACGGAGTTCGCGACTTCGCTGGTCGGCTCCTTGCCGTCCATCGAGACGCCGTAGTCGTTCACGACCACCTTCGCGCCCTCGGCGGCACAGGCGAGCGCGACCGCGCGCCCGATGCCGCGGCCGGACCCGGTCACGGCGATGGATTTGCCCTCGAGATACTTGGCCACGCTTGCTCTCCTCCTCGGTGCCGTCGTGTGGGAAGCGGCGCGGAAGGCGCCGCCCGGCGGACCATAGGACGGGCGGGGCGCCCGCGACAACCGGCGCGGGGTCAGTCGCGGGGGCGGGACGCCGCCTCGCGGGAAGCGATCTCGGCGATGCGCGCGAGCGCGATCCGGCAGACGACGAGGTAGGGAAACGCGATCGCCGGGACGCCGAAGCCGACGCGGCACGCCGCCGGGCCGGCGGACTCGACTCGATGGCCGGTCGCCGGCACGCCCGCGACCGACCACGACCACGAGCGACCGGCCTCGAACCCGGTCACCTCGAACGGCAACTCGATCCCGACGGCGGTCTCGACGCGACCGCGCGCCCCCGGGCCGAAGGGGCCCCGGTCGAGGTGCGCCGACCGCACCGACGGCCCCCACTCGGGCCAGCGTTCGAGGTCGGTGAGCAGCCGCCACGCGACGTCGGCCGGTGCGGCGACCCGAACCCAGGTCCAGATCACGACCGCCTCGGGGCTCTCATGCGATCCGACCGGAGGCAGGCCGACCCCGGGGACCGCCGCACCCGGGAGGACGCCCCGGGTGAATCGTCCGGCGGAACCCGTCAGGGGACGCGGCGGATCGTCTCGCAGCTCGTGGACGCGGTATCCTCGAGCGTCTGGCCGCCGTTGCAGCGATCCTCCGCGCCGCCACCGCCCACCAGGTCGTCGGCACCGAAACTGCCCTTCAGGATGTCGTTCTTCGGTCCGCCCTCCAGGTGGTCGTTGCCCTTGCCACCGCGGATCACGTCGGGCCCGTCGCCCCCGAAGGCCTGGTCGTTGCCGTTGCCGGCGAGGATCGTGTCGCCGCCGGTGCCGCCGCAGATCACGTCGTCGCCGCCGCCGCCCTTGATGTAGTCGGCGCCGCCGTAGCCGTGGATCACGTCGGCCTTGCTCGTGCCGATGATCGTGTCGGGCCCCTCGGTGCCGCAGATCGTGGGCTGGAGGCCGTTGCAAGTCGGCTCCGTACCGGTGCACGGGTACGACGGCAGGTCGGCGCGGGCGACGGTCGCGAGCGCGAGGACGCCGACTGCGGCGAGCAGCGACGCGCGGGTGGGCCAGGGCTTCATGTCGTTCTCCATCTTGCCCGAACGGGAGGGGGCCGTCGGTCGACCCGGGTCCGAGGGCTTGGGCGTTTCGCGAGAGAACCACCCTCGCAAGGGGCGGTCAACCGGGAAATCCCCGTGGTTCGGGCGGTCGCGCGCTCTCAGGGCTGCCAGAGCGCCATCGCGGCAGCCATGGCGAGCCCGAGGGCGACGATCCCGCGCCGCACCCACCCCCGGGGCATCGCGCGCGCGAGGGAGGCGCCGCCGAAGCCGCCGACGACTTGTCCGGCGGTCATGAGGACCGCGACCGGCCAGTCGACGGCGCCGCTGCGGACGAACCAGGCCGCCGCGATCCCGTTGATGGCGGTCGCGAGGCAGGTCCGCACCGCCATGCGGCGGTGGAGGTCGCGCAGGCCGAGGAGTCCGAGCGAGGCGAGCATCATGATGCCGATGCCGGCGCCGAAGTAGCCGCCGTAGAG
>JAGWVP010000702.1 GCA_018970825.1 bacterium
GGGCCGCATTCGGGACGGAACCGGGAGGCCTGAGCCGTGTACCTCGACTTCTTCGGCCTCGCCGAGAAACCCTTCAGCCAGACGCCCGACCCTCGCTTCCTCTACTGGAACGACTCGTACCGGGAAGCGCTCGCGAGCCTTCGCTACGGGATCCAGGAGCGCAAGGGGTTCCTGACCTTCATCGGCGAGGCCGGCACCGGCAAGACGACGCTCCTGCGCAAGTTGCTCGAGGAACTCGGCCCCGACGTCCTGTCCGTCTTCCTCTTCAACCCCGACGTCGGCTTCGACGAGATCCTCCAGTACACGCTCGGCGAGCTCGGGATCGCTTGCCCGACGCAGCGGCGGCTCGACATGCTGCAGAGGCTCAACGAGTTCCTGCTCGCCGCCTTCGGGGAGGGGCGCAACACGGTCCTGCTGATCGACGAAGCGCAGGACCTCGACAGCGGCGTGCTCGAATCGCTTCGGCTCCTGTCCAATCTCGAGACCTCGCGCGACAAGATCCTGCAGATCGTCCTGTGCGGACAGCCGGAGCTCGCCCGACGCCTCGCCCAGCCGAGCCTGCGCCAGTTGAAGCAGCGGATCGCCGTCCGTTGTCGGCTCGAACCGCTTCGCAGGGCCGAGCTTCCCGACTACGTCGCGACCCGCACGAGGATCGCCGGCTGCCCGACGCGACTCTTCGACGAGTCCTGCATGCCCGCGATCTGGGAGTTCTCGGGGGGCATTCCCCGACTCGTCAACATGGCCTGCGACAACGCACTCCTCGTCGCTTACGCGCTCGGCAAGAAGACCATCGACGCCGAAGTGCTCGCCGAGGTGGTCCACGACCTCTCCCGGCTCGACGTGATGGACCTCGACGAGGACTTCCTTGATCCGGCGACGCCCGCGAGGCCCACCGCGCCGACGGCCGTCCCTCCCCCCGCGCGCACTCGGCCGCCCGCGCACCCGGACGTGCCGCGATCGGCCCCGCCGGCCGGCGCCACTCCGGCGCCGGTCGAGACGCCGGCGCCGCGGCCGCCTCGAACCGCCGACCTCGCCCCGACGACTTCGACCGTCCCGCCCGCGAGCGTGCAGGAGGACGGCATCACCGCCACCGTTCCCGCGGCGCGGGTCACGTCGGTGCGCTGGGTTCCCTGGGTCGGTCTCGCAGGCGTCCTTCTCGGCGCGGTGCTCGCCTCCAACCTTCCCCGGAGTGCGTCGACCGTCGCGACCCCCCGCCCCGTCGATCCGGATCCCCTGCGGACCGCCGCCCTCCCCACCCCGGGCGAGGCGCTCGCGAACCGGGCGGAGGAGACCTCCCCTTCGACGGCCGACACGACCATGCCCACCCTCTCGACCTCGCCCGCGACGCCAGGCGCGGTCTCGGCCGGGATCGCCGGCGAGGCAGTCCACCGGGAGTTTCCATCGCCCGACTCCGCGACGACGCGAATCCCCGAGCCCTCCCCTCTCCCCGCGGAGGCGGTCGCCCCGACGCCGGCGTCGTCGCCCCAGGCGGGTTCTCTCTCGCTGGGCCCGCTCGAGAATCGCAGGGCCATGGTCCGGCGCGGCGACACTCTCTCGAACCTCGCCACCCAGGTCTACGGCGTCGAGAGCCTTTCCCTGATCGACGTCCTCGGGCGTGCGAATCCCAGCCTTGCCGACCTCGATCACATCGAACCCGGACAGATCCTGTTCTTCCCGGAACCGCGCCCCGAGGTCCGGATCTTCGGCGAAGGGGAGAACGTCGCTCTCCTGGTCGCGACGACCCGGGACCGGGCGGCGGCGGAGCGAATCCGCGGAGGCCTCC
>JAGWVP010000703.1 GCA_018970825.1 bacterium
GCGCTGCCGACGCTGCGCGAGGAGGCCCGCGCCGCCGGCGAGACGCTCGTGCGCGAGACCAACGCGCTGCTCGCCGCGAACGACCGCGACCGCAACCCGGAAGCGCCGGGCGGAAGGCGTACCCGCGTGGTGGTCGCGACCTACTGGTACGAGGAGCCCTTCGACGCGCTCGAAGCCCGGGTGGAACCGGGTCAGACTCCCCGCCTGCCGGGGCGCATCACCCGGTCGAGCCGGGCGGCGGGGGGTCGACGATGAGGGCTCTCGGACCGCTCGCACGGGCGACCTCCCTCGCGATCGCGCTCGCCGCGGCCGCTGCGACCGGCTGCGACGGCGGCCCGATCGGCACGGGAATCAGCGGGCTCGCCGGCACGAGCGCCGTCGCCGGCAGCGTCGCGGCCCTGCCCGGTGCCCCGCTCGGCGAGGCCGTGACCTCACCCGGTTCGGCACCCGTCTCGATTCCTCCCGGGGACGTCGCCGTCTCGGTCGAGGGAGCGGGCGGCGTGCCGGCCCCGGTCGCGGCGGACGGATCGTTCCTCGTCGCAGGCGAGTTCGCAGGCCCGGTGGTGCTGCGTTTCGAAGCCGCCGACCGGGTCGTCCGCGTCCCCGTCGACGTGCCCCCGGGCGCCCTCGTGCTGCTGCCCGACGTCGTCCTCGCGAAGAGCGGCGCCCTCCTCGACGGGGGTCGTGCCCTCAACCTGCTGGGGCGCGTCGTCGCGACGGACTGCGCGGGGGATTCCCTCGTCGTCGAGATCGAGAGCGGGCGGTTCCGCCGGCCGCTCGCCGTCGCGATCGGGAGCGAGACCCGGTTCACGACGCAGGACGGCAAGCCCGCGAACTGCGACGCGATCGCCCCCGGGGAGACCGTGCTCGTCGACGGACGCCTCACCCTGGATCCGCTCGGGGCGACCAGCGTCCAGGCCCTCGGGATCTCGATCGACGGCGAGCGCTCGACGATCGACCGGGGCGTGACCGGCGTGAGTTTCGCGGGAACGGTCGCCGCGACCGACTGCGCGCGCGGACTCGTGTCGCTGGCCGACGTCGAGACGCGCGGCTGGGTGAGCCTCGATGCCGCGACCGCGATCCGCTCGGAGGACGGCTCCGGGCTCGACTGCCCCGGGATCGCGATCGGCGACCGGGTGCGCGGCGCCGGTCGCCTCGGGCTCGGCGAGCCCGACGTCGTGGTCGCGGACGTGCTCTCGGTTCGCCGCCCGGGGGAAGGCTCCGCCGACGTCCGGCTCGCGGGACGCGTCGTCGAGGTCGACTGCGCGAGCGGCAGGATCGCGACCACGGCTCACGGAGTGCGCTCGTGGCTGCATCTCGGTGCCGACACGGCGCTGCCGCAGGGCATCGCGTGCGGACGGATCCCGACCGGGGCCTGGTTGCGCGGTCTCGGCCGCATCGATTTCTCGCGCCCGACCCGGAGGGTGGAGGCTCGCCGGCTGTCGCTGTGGGAGCCGGGCATGGACGCGGAGCCCTCGAAGGTCGACTGACACCGCGCTTCCGATCGCCGTCGCGGGACGCGCGCGGCGACGGAGCCTCGCCCGAGCCCTCAGCGCGGTCCGGAGGTGCCGGGCGGCCGAGCCGATGGAGCAGGACCGGGCGCGCCCCTCGCTCCTGCCCGGGGCACCTCGGCGTCGGCCGACACGCGGGCGCCTTCCGCCGCGTCGGCTTCGGCGGTCACTTCGACCAGGTTCGCCCCGGCCGAGGTCTCGCGTCGAAGCCGCAATCGCGTTCCGTTCGCGGCGTGCGGGAAGACCGAGAAGCGCCAGTCCCCCGGGGAAG
>JAGWVP010000704.1 GCA_018970825.1 bacterium
ACTCGCGTCCGTTGCCCGACTGCTTGTAGCCGCCGAAGGACGCGGCGAAGTCGATCTGCGCGCCGTTCAGGTGGACGTTGCCCGCACGGATCCGCTTCGCGACCGTGCGCGCGTGCTCGAGGTCGCCCGACTGCACGTAGCCCGAGAGCCCGTAGACGGTGTCGTTCGCGATGCGGATCGCCTCCTCCTCGTCGGAGTAGGGCAGGATCGACAGCACGGGGCCGAAGATCTCCTCCCGCGCGATCGTCATGTCGTTCGTCACGTTGCCGAACACGGTCGGCTGCACGTACCAGCCGCGATCGAGTCCGGCCGGGCGGCCCGGGCCGCCGGCGGCGAGGGTCGCGCCCTCTTCCATGCCGCGACGGATCAGGCCCTGGATCTTGTTCCACTGGACCTCGCTCACGACCGGGCCGAGACGCGTGCCGTCGGCGAACGGATCGCCGACCGTCATCGACTCCGCGACGCCGCGGGCGATGTCGAGCGCCTCGTCGTGACGCTTCTTCGACACCAGCATGCGGGTCGGCGAGTTGCAGGACTGACCGCTGTTGCCGAAGCACGAGAACACGCCGCCGACGACGGCCTTCTTGAGATCCGCGTCGTCGAGCACGATGTTCGCGGACTTGCCGCCGAGCTCCTGCGTGACGCGCTTCACCGTCGGGGCCGCCGCGATCGCGACCGCGACGCCCGCGCGCGTCGAGCCGGTGAACGACACCATGTCGATGCCGGGGTGGCGCGAGATCGCCTCGCCGACACCCGGGCCGTCGCCGTTCACGAGGTTGAAGACGCCCGCGGGTACGCCGGCCTCGTCGAGGATCTTCGTCCAGAGCACCGCCGAGAGCGGCGAGATCTCGCTCGGCTTCAGCACCATCGTGCAGCCGGCGGCGAGCGCTGGGACGACCTTGCAGGCGATCTGGTTCACCGGCCAGTTCCACGGCGTGATGAGCCCGCAGACGCCGATCGGCTCGCGGCGCAGGAGCGTCGTGCCCTGCAGGTGCTCGAACTCGTAGGACTTGAGCACTTCGATGCCGGTCGCGAGGTGGCCGAGCGGAGCCGCGGCCTGCGCCGCCTTCGACAGCGACAGCGGAGCGCCCATCTCGCGCGAGATGATCTCGGCCATCTCCTCGTAGTGGCCCTGGTAGACGGCCATGATGCGGCCGAGCAGCTCGAGGCGCTGCTCGCGCGTGGTCTCGGAGAAGGACGGGAACGCCCGGCGCGCCGCGGCGACCGCCTTGTCGACGTCGGCCGCGCTTCCGAGCGAGATCGTGCCGATCGTCTCCTCGTTCGCGGGGTTCTGGACCGCGAGCGTCTTCTCCTCGACCGGGTCGACCCAGCGGCCGTCGATGTAGAACTGCAGCGACTCCTTCATGGAACGGATCCTCCTTGTTGGATGCGGAGAGCCTACCGCAGCCGCGATCGCGCGCCAAAGCGCCGCGCTCAGGATCCCTCGAAGCGCTCCTGCAGCCGACGCATCCCGCGCAGCCAGCGGTCGACGTCGGCCGTCTTGCGCCGCAGGTACTCCGCGACCTCCGGGTGCGGCAGGACGAGGAAGCGCTCGTCGGCGAGGCCTTCGACGACCGCCTGCGCGACCGCGTCGGGCTCGATGACGCCGTCGACGCCGGCCACGCCGCCCTCGTCGCTGCCCGCGATCATCGCGGTGCGGACGGCCTGCGGGCAGAGCACCGACACCTTGAGCCCCTTCGAGCCGTGGGTGATCGAGAGCCACTCGGCGAAGGAGACGGCCGCGTGCTTGGTCACCGCGTAGGGCGCCGAGCCGA
>JAGWVP010000050.1 GCA_018970825.1 bacterium
ACCGCCGGCCGGGCGGCGACGGTCGCGCGCGCGACCGTCGGGCCGACGCCGTCGGTCAGGACGGGAACTCGTACACCCAGCCGTTCTTCGCCTGCGTCCAGGTGCCGATGTCGTTGAACAGGTCGTCCCCGACGAGGAACACCGTCGACATCGTCGGCAGGGTCGCGATCGAGTAGTCGCCGTACATGACGATGTCGACGCGGTAGCCGCCGAGCGGATCCTTGCGTGGCCGGATCTTGAGCCGCGCGACGCCGCCCGCCTTCCGGGCCTGCGGGTCGTCGTAATGGTAGACGCCGCTCTCCCGGGCCGTGATCGTGCCCGGCGCGAGCGTCTCGCCCGCGATCGTCCCGTCCGCGTTCTGGAGCCCGATCGTCACGTTCTCGGTGGCGGGATCGATCGCCCCGATCGGCATGATGCGGAGGTGGAAGACGAGCTTGTCGAGCTGCCCGTAGGCCTTCGCGAAGGACAGCGTGGCGGGGCACGGGTGATGGCAGGGGGTGAGGATCGGGTCGCCGGTCTCCTGGGCCCGGGCGGGCCCCGCGGCGACCAGCGCGAGCGTGGCGATCACGAACGCGAGGAACGCGATTCGCGCGCCGCGCACCGGGCGGCGGATCTGACTCGGCCTGGCGTCTTCCACGTCACCCCTCCACTCTCGGCCCCACCACCGCCGATCCGTCCCACGCTCCGCCATTCCCCTGCCAGATTCGGGCACGGAAGCCAAGATCGATCTCGGCCAGGCTCCGCGGCGGCGGATCGTGTCGGCCGGACCGGTCGGTCCGACCCGTCCGCGGGGGGCCCCGTTCGGACCCCGCTCAGGGGCAGGGGAACGGGGTTCCGACGCAGTTGCGCGGGAGGTTGTCCTCGACGACCAGCCGGTTCGCGACGATCGTGCCGCCGTCCGCGAAGAGCCCGGCGCCCGCGGGATCGTCGGTCGAGTTGCCCGAGATCTCCACGCGGTCGAGCGCGAGCGTGCCGCGGTTCAGCAACCCGCCCGCGGGACCGAACGGGCCCGCGCGGTTGCCCGTCACGCGCACGTCGCGCATCCCGAGCACGCCCTCGTTCTCGATCCCGCCGATCGAACGTCCCTCGTTCGAGAGCACGTCGCTCGACTCGATCGACGCGGTCGAGCCCTCGCGGTTCCAGACCCCGCCCCCGTCGTTCCCCCGGACGGTCGTGCCCGCGATGCGCGCCGAGCCGCCGTCGTTGCGGATCCCGTCGCCGAGGTTGTCGGCGACGATCGTGCCCTCGATCGCGAGGTCGCCCAGGTTCAGCAGGCCGCCACCGCCGCAACAGCCCTCGGGGGCGTCGTTGCGCGCGACCGTGGAGTCGAGCACCGTCGCGACGGCGCCGGGGTAGTTCACCACACCGCCTCCCCCGCGCGTCGCGACCGGCCCCGCGCCCGACGCGTTGTCCTCGATCGCGACGTCCTGCGCGAGGATCCCGCCGTAGTTCGCGAGGCCCCCGCCGTTGCCCGCCGAGTTGCCCGTCAGCCGGACGCGTCCGAGCAGCAGGTCGCCGACGTTCGCGATCCCGCCGCCCGAGCCCCACGTCGAGTTGCCGGTCACGAGCACGTCCTGCAGCGAGGCGGCGCAGCCGACGTTCTCGACGCCGCCGCCGCCGTACGTGCCGCCGGGAGCGTTCGTGCCGCCGCCCGTGATCTCGCCGCCGATCCACTGGACGAACGCGTTCGGCGTCCGCTCGCAGCGCATCGCGACGACCGCGCCCTTGCCCGTGCCGCGCACGACCGCGTCGCGCTCGGCGAACACGGTGACGCTCTTGTCCGCGATCCTCACGTCGCCGTCCCACGTGCCGCGCCCGACCCGGACGAAGCCCTGCTCGGGGGCATGGTCGATCGCGGACTGCACGCTCGTCTCCGGGCAGCCCTCGGCGCACACCGAGTGTCGCTTCGTGCAGGCGGCACGGGGGTCGGCCGGGTTCACTCCCGGCGGGTAGAAGAAGGATGCGGGCACCTCGGTGGGACCCGGGATGGGCGTCCATGCGTCCGCACAGGGCGGTGTCCGGCAGGCCGGCGAGCCGTAGCAGTCGAAGGCGAGCAGCTTGCCGTCGCCACCGGGCCGCCGCCAGCACTCGACGAAGGAGGGCGGGCCGCCGTCGAGGTCGAAGACGTTGCCGCTCACGTGGGCGACCAGATCCCAGGTGATCGCCCACTGCTCGTTGGCGCCGACCCGCTTGTTGACGTAGGTCGCGTCGCAGGCGGCGGAGAACTCGACCCCGTCGCCTGCCGCCGCCGGAGCGGCGGACAGGGAGATCCCGAGAGTGGCCGCCGCGAGAGCCCGTCGAATCCCCCCGCGGCCGCCTGTCGTTCTCGTGCTCGATCCCATGGGCCTTCCCGTCGATCCCGCGCGCCTTCGCGCACTCCATCCCGACGATAGGTTCGCGGGCGACGTCGCGGCAAGCACCGTTTCGGGGGCGGGCGTCGCCGCAGCCGCCGTCGCACGCCGGACGGAGGGCGGGTGAGCGACCGCCCGGATCCGGCCGTCGAGGAGGCGCCCGTCCTCCTGCGCCGCGGCCTCGACCGCGGGCGGGCGGACGTGGTGCTGCTCGCCCTGCAGGCGCTCGCGATCCCGGCCCTTCCCGTCTTCGAGCCGGGGGTGGGCGTCGCGATCGCCGTTCCCGCGGGCCAGGCCGAGCGGGCACGCGCGGTGCTCGACGACCTCGAGGAGGAGCAGGACGGGGACGCGGAGGCCGCCGCGGCGGGGGTGGGCGAGAACTCCGATCGACGGCCGTGGTTCGACCGCTCGGCGCTGGCGGTGGTCGGGCTCCTCGGCGTGCTCGTCGCGGCCTACCTCGCGACGGCGGGCCTCGCGACCGAGGCGACCTGGCAGCAGATGCTGCGGGCGGGCGCGGTCGAGCACGGTCGCGTCGAGCAGGGCGAGGCGTGGCGGCTCGCGACGGCGATCCTCCTGCACTTCGATCTCGCGCACCTGCTCGCCAACGCGGCGACCCTGCTCTTCGTCGGCCCGCTGCTCGCCCGCGAGGTCGGGGGGCTGCGCCTGCTCTTGGTGTTCGCCGGAGCGGGGATCGCGGGCAATCTCGCGAGCTTCGCGCTCGCGCCGACGCTCGGGCTGAAGGCGGGCGCCTCGGGCGGGATCGCCGGCCTGCTGGGCGCGCTCGCCGGCGAGTCGCTCGGTGCACCGACCGAGCGTGCCGGTCGCTACCGGCGGTGGCAGGTGCTCGCGGCGCTGGCGGCCGTCTATGCGCTGCTGGTCGGCGCGTCGCCGAAGGCGGACCACGTCGCGCATGCCGCGGGGCTCGTGGCAGGCGTGATGCTCGGGCGGCTGGTCCATCCGCGCCTGCGGACCCGAGGGGTCTCGCCGCCGTCGCCCCCTCGCGCTCCGCCCGGGGCATGAAGGCGAAACGGCGCTCTGGTACCGGGCCGCGGAGTGCGTCGTCGAATCCAGAAGGGTGACCGTCCGGTCCGACGATCCAGGATGGTCGGGAGCGACCGCCGCGAGCAGATCCTGCTCACGGCGTCTCGATTGCTCGCCACCGAAGGTCCGGCCGCGCTCCGTCCCGATCGGGTGGCGGCGGCCGCGGGCGTCAGTCGGCCGGTCGTCTACGACCACTTCGCCGGACGGGACGAGCTCGCCGCAGCGCTGATCGAGCGCTACGGGGACGCGCTGCTCGCCCGGGTGGAGGCCGCCTTCCACGCGCATCCCCGCGATTTCGAGAGCGCCGTCCGGGAGGCGTTGCGCACCTATCTCGATTGCGTGGAGGAGGAAGGCGCGGGGTTGCGGATCCTGCTGGGAGCGATCGGTCACGGTGCCGACGAGACTCGCCGTCGCGTGCACGGGCGTGCCATCGCTGCGTGGACGGCCCGGATCGCGAAGCACGTGCGACTTCCCGCCGCGGAGGCGCGCGCCGCCGCCGTATCGCTGACGGCTTCGATCTGGGCCCTCGTCGGGCTCTGGCTCGAGGGGCGGATCTCGAGAAGCAGGCTCGAGGAGATCCACGTCGCCATGGCGTTGGGGGCTCTCGATGCGCTCGCGAGGAGTCGCCACCGACGCACGACCCGCTCGACCTGACCGGCCGCGGCGGGGCGAGATTGCCCGGGGCGGACTCGACCGGCTTCCGCACCGCGAGCGACGGCCTGCGCCGCGAGTCGCCCGGTTCAGGGGGCTCGCGGCGTCGGATCGGCGCCTCGGAAGAAGCCCACGATTTCCGCGTTCGCCTCGAAGTCCGAGGTCTGCCCGCCGACGTTGACGACCGGGAGATACTGGAAACCACCCGGCCAAGTGTGGCCGCCGCCCGAGACGCGCAGGAGTTCGAGTCGCGACCCGCCGGCGCATCCCTGCCAGCGAAGCCTCGTCGTCGTCATGCCGTCGGCGGCCGTGTCTGGTAGCGGGTGCGACGAGGGCACGGGTCCGCAGTCGAGGGAGGCGGCCGTGGCATCGAGGGACGCCTCGACCCCCACGAAGTTCCCGGGTGTCGGGTCGATGCACCCCCCGGGGCCGCCTTCGAACGGCCAGCAGGGATCCGCCGTGCCGTGGAAGTGCAGGGTCGAGACGGGCCGCCCGGGCGAGCAGCCCTGCGCCGCGGCGAGCTGGTTCGCCCCGCTCACCGGGGCGATTGCGACGACCAGGTCGGACTCGCAGGCGAGGCGGTACGACATCGCGCCACCGTTGCTCAGGCCCGTCGCAAACACCCGGGCTCGATCGATCGCGTAGTGCGTCGCGAGGTCGTCCACGACCGCCGCGAGGTATCCGACGTCGTCGGCCCGGGCGAAGCACGCCGGCCCGCTCACGCACTTCCATCCTTCGAGGCCGCCTCCGGCGTTCCAGGTGCGGGCACGGCCCCAGCTTCCCCCGATCAGTCCGCCCGAGGGGTAGGCCACTGCGAATCCCGCCGCCGCTGCGACGCGATCGAGACAGCCAGGGCTCCCGAGGTCGCCCCCGGGGCACGTGATGCGCCTCATCCCCTCGGGATGGGACGCGCCGCCGTGCAGGACGAGGACGAGCGGAACCGGGCCGCCCTGCGCGGCCGGCCCGAACAGCAGGACGCCGCGGTCCGGGTAGCCGGGAACCTCGCGCGTCTCCGCTTCGGGGACCGGGGGGCGTGGATCCGCTGCGGAGGGGCGGTCTCCGTCGCCGCAGCCTGCGAGGGTCGCGAAGAGCACCACCGCGGCCGCACTCGATCGAGTCCGTGCGGACCGCAGGGGCGGGCTTTCGTTCTTGCGAGAGCCGAGCGTGTTCATGCGAGCGATCACGAGATTCCCCCGACCTCCCGGGCATCCGCCCCCGGGGCCTGCTACCGACAAAGTGTCGCTTATGGCTACGTCACGGCGTCGGCGGGATGCAAGGAGGTTTCTGCTCGAAAGTCTCCTCTTGCCTCCGACGGTGGCTCGTCCTAGGCTTCCGACAGTTTGACGGTTGCGGGCGACCCCGGGTCGCCCCGCCGACGGAGGTCGCCGCCATGCCCCCGACCCGCCCGCTCGCCCCGACCCTCCTCGCCCTCGCGACGCTCCTCTCCGGGGCCGTCGCCGCCGACGCGGCTTGTCCCGCCCGGCCGCTCGCCGCCTGCCGTGCCGCAGGGCAGGCGACGCTCTCGATCGACGATCGTGCCGACCCCGCCGGCCGGCGCGTGGCGCTCGCGTGGAAGAAGGGGCCCGCGACCGCGGTCGCCGATTTCGGCGACCCGACCGCATCGACGACGACGTCGTTCTGTCTCTGGGACGAAGCGGGGCGCCTGCTTTCTCTCGACGTGCCGCCGGCAGGGGACTGTGCCGGCGAACCCTGCTGGGTCTCCCTCTCGTCGGGATTCCGTTACGCCGACCCGTCGAGCGGCTCCTCGGGGGTTCGCTCCATCGGCCTGAAGGCGAGTTCGAAGTCGACGACTCAGCTGAAGCTCGACGCGCGCGGAGCCGCGCTGCCCGCGCTCCCGCGGGCGCCGGTCGGCGCCCTCACGCTCCAGGTCGTGAACGATGCGAGACCGGCGTGCTTCGAGGCGATCTTCGGGCCGGGGCAGGTCTCCACCGACGCCAAGGCGAGAACCTCGGCGCGCCTCGATCCGCGGGCCGGCGTGCCGCCGCTCCCGAGCGCGGGCTGCGGTTCCACGCCACCTCCCTATCCCCCGGGCGTCGCCACGGTCGACTCGCTCGTCCACGACGGGATCGCCCGGACCTTCCGCGTCTACCTGCCCGGCTCCTACGACGGCCTCACGCCGAGGCCCGTCGTCCTGAACCTGCACGGCGGATTCGGCAGCGGCGCGCAGATCGAGTCGAGTTCGCGCATCACCGAGGTCGCGAACTCGGCCGGCTTCGTCGCCGTTTCGCCCGACGGCGTCGCCGACCCCGTCTACGGCATCCGGACCTGGAACGGCGGCGGCTGCTGCGGATACGCGGTCTCGGCGAACGTCGACGACGTCGGCTTCGTGCGCGCGCTGCTCGACCGCCTCGAGGCGACCACGTGCATCGACCGCCGCCGCGTCTACGCGCAGGGCATGTCGAACGGTGCGATCCTGGGTCATCGCCTGGCCTGCGAGCTCGCCGACCGGATCCGCGCGATCGGGCCGGTCGCCGGGACGAACATGGCCGCTGCCTGCGCGCCCGTCCGTCCCGTGCCGGTGTTCGAGATCCACGGGGCCGCCGACCAGCACGTCCCCTTCGACGGGGGATTCGGCTGCGGCGCGAGCGGTGTCGCCTACCCGTCGGTGGCCGAGACGATCGAGGGCTGGCGCGCGCGCGCAGGGTGCCGCGACAAGCCCGGACGCGGCACGGATCGCCCCGACGCCGTCTGCCAGAGGTTCTCCGGCTGCGCGGCCGGAGTCGACGTCGAGCAGTGCACGGTGAACGGCGGAGGCCACACCTGGCCGGGCGGCACGCCGCCTCTCCTGCCCGGCATCGGCAACTGCCCGTTCGGCTACCAGAGCCAGTCGTTCGTCGCCTCGAGCGAGACCTGGAAGTTCTTCGCGGCCCACCCGCCGGCGAGCGTGTCGGCCGCACGCTGAAGCCGGCGCGGCTCGGCTCCTCCGCGGGGAACGGCCGAGCCGCGCCGCCGTGCGCGGAATGGGGGCCGGGCTCGATCGCCCCGTTCGAAGCGGCCTAGCTGTCGGACGCCGCGATCCAGCGCTCGCTCGACGGGATCCCGGGTGCCAGGGACGTCGCGATCGGGTTCCGCGACTTCTCCAGGCCGCGCTCCCGCGATCCGAGACGGGTCTCCAGGGAGCGCCATCGCGGGCCGATGCTGATCGTGCGGCCGCGGCGGCTACGGAATCGCGCCCACTGCTGCTCGAAGAGATCGCGGGCGATCTCGTAGAGGGCGAGATCCTGGCGGTTGATCGCCTCGAGCTGCGCGAGGGTGTCGGGGGCGAGCGCAGAGCGGTACGTCTCGTGAAGGGTCTTGCGGGTCGGATTTGCATTCGCCGTCACCGGTATGCGGGGCGGCGGAACACCCAGGAGGTCGGCAACCAGCTGCAGCGTCTCCCCGAAACGTTCCGCCAGGCCGACGACGGGCATGGTGTGCAGCCATTCGACGGCCCGCGCGAACGTCCGTCGAGGGTCCTCGGTGCCGGGAACGTGGGCGACGACATGAGGCCTGAGGAGCGCGGAGCGCCCCTCGACGGCGCGTCGACGTCGCAGGTCGTCGAAGAACCCCTCGTAGTCGCGTCTCGCCCCGAGAACGACCGTCTGCGTGTCGCGGAACGTGTCGAGGAAGTCGTGGTCGACGTCGGAAATGTCTTCCGGGAGCCTGGCGAGCATCCGGGCGACGTAACCCGGTCGAAAGGTCTGCGGGTGCAGCAGCAAGGCTCGCCGAAAATGGTGGTATCCGGAGACGCAGCGTTCGATCGGCTCGCGCAGGACGGTGAACGTCGCGAGGTCGTCCCGCCGCGTCATCCGCAGCACGTCGCGTCCGAAATGACCGGCCGAGTGGAAGCAGCGGTGCCGGGCGAGCGATTCCGGCGGGAGATCCGCGATCCGCTGAACGTCGAGATGGACGTAGTCCCGCGCGCGGTAGACCGACTTCAGCCACCGTCCGATCGCTGTGCCACCCGTCTTGGGAACGTGCATGAAGAAGACGGGCGGTGGTTCGAGACGAATTCGCATGTGCGAAACTGCCGACGCTCGACCGCGGGCGCGCCCGTCGCCGGGACCCTGCCGTCGGGGACCGGGATGGAGCGACCGCGGCGCCCCGTCCTCGAGGGTACCAAGGGGCGACCTCGTGGGGCAAGGCATCGGAGCGCCTCGGTCGGGGATCGACGGGCGCAAGATCCTCCGTGCGAGTGGCACGGCGATCCGCGTCGCGTCGCGAACGCCGTCCGCGGCTTGGCTCCCCGCCGGTGGACGGCTAAGCCGTCTCGCATGGCGAAGGCGAACGCGAACTATCTCAAGCTCAAGGCCGGCTACCTCTTCCCCGAGATCGGGCGCCGCGTCGCGGCGTTCGCCGCGGCGAACGAGGGTGCGAAGATCATCCGGCTCGGCATCGGCGACGTCACCCGGCCGCTCGTGCCCGCGGTGGTGGACGCGATGCGCGCCGCGGTCGACGAGATGGGGACCGACGGCGGCTTCCGCGGCTACGGCCCCGAGCAGGGCTACGACTTCCTGATCGACCTGGTCCGCGAGCACGACTACGCTTCGCGCGGGGTCGAGATCGCCCGCGACGAGGTCTTCGTGTCCGACGGCTCCAAGTGCGACAGCGGCAACATCCAGGAGATCTTCGGACTCGACAACGTGGTCGCGCTGACCGACCCGGTCTACCCGGTCTACCTCGACACGAACGTGATGGCGGGCCGCACGGGCGCGGCCGGGCCCGACGGCCGCTACGCGGGCATCGTCTACATGCCGGCCACCGCCGAGAACGGGTTCGTGCCCGACCTGCCGAAGCAGAAGGTCGACCTGATCTACCTCTGCTCGCCGAACAACCCGACGGGTGCCGCCGCGGGTCGCGACGAGCTCGCGCGATGGGTCGAGTACGCGCGCGCGAACGGCTCGATCATCCTCTTCGACGCGGCCTACGAGGCCTACGTCTCGGACCCCGCGATCCCGCGCTCGATCTACGAGATCCCCGGCGCGAAGGACGTCGCGATCGAGTTCCGCAGCTTCTCGAAGACGGCCGGCTTCACCGGCACGCGGTGCGCCTTCACGGTCGTGCCGAAGGGCGTCATGGCCGAGGCCGGGGGCGAGCGGGTCGCCGTGAACGGGCTCTGGAACCGCCGCCAGACGACCAAGTTCAACGGCGTCTCCTACCCGGTGCAGCGCGGGGCGGCCGCCGTCTATTCGCCCGAGGGGCGCCGGCAGACCGGCGACATCGTCCGCTTCTACATGGAGAACGCCGCCATCATCCGGCGCGGGCTCGCGGACGCGGGATTCACGGTGTTCGGCGGGACCAACGCGCCCTACATCTGGCTGCGGACCCCGAAGGGCCTCACCTCGTGGGACTTCTTCGACCGCCTGCTCTCCCAGGCGAACGTCGTCGGCACGCCGGGTTCGGGCTTCGGGCCGTCGGGCGAGGGCTACTTCCGGCTGTCCGCGTTCAACTCGCGCGAGAACGTCGAGGAAGCGGTCGCGAGGATCGGCCGCGGGAGCTGGTGACGCTCCCGCCCCCCTCGGCGGCCGGCTCCCGCTTCGCCGTCTACTCGATTCGATTGCGCAACAGCCCGAGCCCCGTCGCCCGCACCACCACCTCGTCGCCGGCGCGAAGGTAGGCGAGCGGATTCCAGATGGTCGCCGGGTGGAACAACACCCCTTCCGGCGTGCCCGTGAGCAGGATGGTCCCGGCCGGAATTCCGTCGCAGCCCGTCAGCCGGACCGTCCTTCCGACCCCCTCGTAGTCCTGCCTGCACGCGGCCAGGGCGCGAGAGGCGATCTCGGCGGGGGGCCAGATCATGAGTGCGGCCGAGGAGCGTTGCCGCATCCGGCCGTCGACGTAGAGCTCGAGCGTCACCGACGCGCGGAAGGCGTCGTCGTCCCGCGGGACCACCAGGAACGGGCCGAGCGGCATCATGCCCCGTCCGCCCTTCGCTTCCGTGAAGCCGGTGGTTCCCATGGGTCGATCGAAATCCACGTCCCGCACGAGCGGCCAGCGATCCGTGAAGTCGTTGCAGAGCACGTAGCCGAACCCCGACGGTCGACCCGGGAGAAACGCCGTGAGCGGCACCGCGCACAGCTCCGCCTCGTAGTCGAAGCGGCCGCGCGCGAAGGCAGGCGCATTCCAGGCCGTGGGAGCGGAGAGCTTCGGGAAGAGGAAGACGCCGTCCTCGAGGCCGGTCTCGCGAGCATGGGCCGCGTAATTGGTTCCGGCGGCGACGTGGGCATCGCCCGCGACCAGCGGCACGCCGAGTTCGTCCCAGCGGACGAAGGTCTCGGGCCCCGTCCGCGCCAGTTCCTCCAGCGCTTCCCGCCCGAACGCGGCAAGGGCGGCGAGGGGATCGTCGATCGGCCGGCCCGTCGCGGTACCGACGTCGATCGCGTGCACTCCCTCGGCCGACGCGCGTCGCACGACGACGAGGCGGCCGGTCCCGTCCTTCGTCACTCTCGCGAAGGTGACACCCTGCTCCGCGGGCAGGACCGACACGCCGTCGAACGGGTCACCCTCGAGCCTGCCGTCGAAGGCGGGGCGGGTGAGCACGACGTTCGAGACGAGCAGGGCGAGCCCGACGGCGCCCGCGAGGATCGACAGCGCTCGTTTCACGTCCTGCCCCGGGGAGCCATTCGCCTCAGTGCTCGCGGAGTTCGAGCTTGCCGATCTGGTTGCGATGCACCTCGTCCGGCCCGTCGGCGAGCCGAAGCGTGCGCGCGCCGGCCCACATGCCCGCGAGCCCGAAGTCCTCCGAGACGCCGCCGCCGCCGTGGGCCTGGATCGCCCAGTCGATGACCTTGAGCGCCATGTTCGGGGCGGCGACCTTGATCATCGCGATCTCCTTGCGCGCGACCTTGTTGCCGACGGTGTCCATCTTCCAGGCGGCGTTGAGCACCATCAGCCGGGTCGAATCGATCAGGATGCGCGCTTCCGCGATGCGCTCGCGCGTGACGCCCTGGTCGGCGAGCGGCTTGCCAAATGGCGTGCGCACGGCTGCCCGTTTGCACCATTTCTCGAGTGCGACTTCGGCCTGGCCGATAAGCCGCATGCAGTGGTGAATGCGGCCAGGGCCGAGGCGGCCCTGCGCGATCTCGAAGCCGCGCCCTTC
>JAGWVP010000051.1 GCA_018970825.1 bacterium
CCCGGAGTCGACGTCCGCGTGCTTCCGCTCGATGCCCCCTGGCTCGCGCGCTCGGTGGTCCGCCGGGTGGCCCCCGACCTCTTCCTCTTCACCGAGAACGAGATCTGGCCGAACCTGCTGCGCGAACTCGCCCGCCACGACTGCCCGACCGTGCAGGTGAGCGGGCGGATGTCGGAGCGGGGCGCGCGCATGCTGGGCCGCTTCCCGCGTTTCGCCTCCGACGTGCTGGGTTGCGTGTCGCTCTTCTGCGTCCAGGGCGAGGATCACCGCGGGCGGCTCCTGTCGCTCGGCGTGCCCGAGTCGCGCGTCGTCGTGACCGGCTCGCTCAAGGGCGATCGCGCCCCGGCCGAGCCCGCCTGGTTCGTGTCGCGCCTGCGCTCGGGCGAACGGGGCACCTTCGTCGCCGGGGCGACCCGGGCGGGCGAGGAGGCCATGGTGCTCGACGCCGTGGCGATGCTCGCCCCGGGGGCCCCGCTGCTCGTGCTGGCTCCCCGCCACCCCGAGCGCTTCGAGGAGGTCGCGCAGCTCGCGGGGCGGTACGGCCTCCGGGTGGTCCGTCGAAGCGGGATCCGGGAGGGCGAGGCGTTCGACGCGTCGTCCGCCGAGGTGTTCCTGCTCGACTCGCTCGGCGAACTCGCGGGAGCCTACCAGGCGGCCGACGTCGCCTTCGTCGGCGGGACCCTGGTCCCGGTGGGCGGCCACAACGTCCTCGAGCCGGCCCGTGCGGGGGTGCCGGTGCTGGTCGGCCCGCATCGCGAGAAGGTCCGGGCGATCTCCGACGCGCTCGTCGACGCGAAGGCCGGAGCCGTGGTGTCCGACGCGCCGTCGCTCGCGGCCGCCCTGCGGCGGTTCCTCGCTCCGGATGCGCGGTCGGCGGCGCGCGAAGGTGCACGAAGCGTGGCCGAGCGCGAGTCGGGCGGCCTCGAGGCGACCTGGCGCGCGATCGTTTCCCTCGACGCGGGTCGCCGTGGGCTCGCCTGACGTGGATGCGGTTCGTCGCCCGCCGTGGGAGCGCGGTCCGGTGGTCCGCGCACTCGCGGCCCCGCTCGGCTTCGCCTTCGGTGCGATCGCGCGTGCGCGCGCGGCGGCCTTCGACCGGGGATTCCTGCGTCGGGTCGAACTCGACGTGCCGGTGGTGTCGATCGGCAACCTGAGCGTGGGCGGCACCGGCAAGACGCCGGCGGCGCTCTGGCTCGGCCGCCGCATGCTCGAATCCGGCTGGGCGCCGGCGATCGTCACCCGCGGCTACGGCGGGAACGCGAGCGGGCGGATTCTCGTCGCGGGCCGGGCGGGAGAGCCGCCGGCGGACGGCCGGGGAGGCGTCGAGGAGGTGGGCGACGAGGCGGTGCTCCTCGCCGAGCGATTCCCGGGGATCGTCGTCTGCGGGGCCGACCGGGTCGCGGCGGCGCGGCACGCGGTCGAGGTCGGCGGTGCCGACCTCGTCGTGCTCGACGACGGCTTCCAGCACCGCCGACTCGCACGCGTGTTCGACCTCGTCCTCGTCGACGGCGGCACCGGCCTGGGCAACGGCGCGACGCTTCCGGCGGGGCCGCTTCGCGAGCCGCCGTCCGCGCTTCGCCGCGCCGACGCGATCGTCGTGACGAAGGTCGAAGCGATCCCGCCGTCGCTCGAGCGCGAGATCGCGCGGCGGGCCCCGGGCGTCCCGATCTTCGTCGCGAGTCTCGAGCCGCGCTGCATGGTCGCCGCCGAGGGTTCGGAGACGGTCGAGCGTCCGCTCGCGGAAATCGCGGGGCGCACCGTGGTCGCGGTCTCCGGGCTCGCGCGTCCGGATTCCTTCTGGGAGCTGCTCGATCGCCTCGGGGCGCGGATCGTCGAAGTGATGGAGTATCCCGACCACCATCTCTTCACGCACGGCGACTGGCAGCGGATCGGCCAGGCCGCTCGGGGCGCCGACCTCGTGGTCTGCACCGAGAAGGACCTGGTGAAGTTGCGCCGCTTCCCGTTCGCACGCGGCGGCCTGCTCGCGGTGCGGGTCGATTTTGCGCTCGCCGCGGGCGCCGAGAGCTCCCTGCTCGAGCACGTCGCCCTGCGGACCGGGCCCGCCCCGCGGCTGCGTGGCGACGGCGGCCGTGCTACCCCGGGGAGTCGTCGCCCGGCGCCGGAACCGGGCGCCTGAGAGCGTCCGCCGCGGAGGCCGGTGCCCCGGGGCGAGGACGGGAAGGTGAATCGGTGCAGGTTCTGGTCACGGGAGCGGCGGGCTTCATCGGCTCGAACGCGGTGGAGGCGCTGCTCGCGCGCGGGGACCGCGTGCGCGGCGTGGACGCCTTCCTCGACTACTACCCGAGGGCGGTCAAGGAGCGGAACCTGGCCCGCGCGCGGGCGCATCCCTCCTTCGAGTTCGTCGAGGCGGACCTCGTCCACGCCGAACTGGAGCCCCTCCTCGAGGGCGTGGACGCGGTGCTGCACTTCGCGGCCCAGGCCGGGGTGCGCGCGAGCTGGGGACGCGACTTCCGGATCTACGCGGACGTGAACGTGCTCGGGACGCAGCGACTTCTCGAGGCGAGCACGGCTCGCCGCCCGCGATTCGTCTACTCGTCCTCTTCCTCGATCTACGGGGACGCGCCGGACCTCCCGACGGTCGAGACGACCCTGCCGCGGCCGGTCTCGCCCTACGGCGTGACGAAGCTCGCGGGAGAGCATCTCTGCCGGCTCTACGCGCAATCGGCAGGCGTGCCGACGGTCTCGCTGCGCTACTTCACGGTGTACGGCCCACGCCAGCGACCGGACATGGCGTTCCACCGCTTCATCCGGTCGCACCTCGAGGGGCGCGCGGTCACGGTGTACGACGACGGGCTGCAGACCCGGGACTTCACCTACGTCGGGGACGCGGTGGCGGCGAACCTGCTCGCGCTCGACCGGGGTGCACCCGGCTCGGTGTACAACGTGGGTGGCGGTTCGCGGGTGAGCGTGAACGACGTTCTCGCGATGATCGGCGAGCTCGCCGGGCGGCCGGTCGAGGTACGTCGGGAGGAGCGCCAGCGCGGCGACGTCCGGGACACGCACGCGTCCACCGACCTCGCCCGCGGCGAGCTCGGGTGGCGCCCGGAGACGACGCTGCGGGCGGGGCTCGCGGCCGAGATCGAGTGGCTTCGCGGCGAAGTCGCCGCGAGCCGCCCCTGAGGAGGATTCCGATGGCCATCGACCCCGAGCTGCTCGAAATCATCCGTTGCCCGAAGTGCCAGGAGGACAAGCGCGAGGGGCGTCTCGTCCTCGTGCCCGCGGGCGACGCGCTCGAGTGCGGCGCCTGCCGGCTGCGCTACCGCGTCTCGGACGGGATCCCCGAGCTGGTCGTCGACGAGGCGAAGCCGTTCTGAGCCGCGCGGGACGAGCGGCGGCAGGGCGCCCGCTCCGCGTCCTGGTCGCGCAGACGAGCTTCCTCGGCGACGTCGTTCTCACCACGCCGCTCGCCGACGCGATCGCGTCCGCGTCGCCCGGAGCGGACGTGCGCTGGCTCGTTCGGCCCGACGCGGTGGCGCTCGTCGAGCCGCTCGCGGGGACCGGGCGCGTGGTCGCGTTCGACAAGCGGGGAGGAGCGGCCGGGGTCGCCGGGATCGTCCGAACGGCACGCGCCCTCCGCGCGGTCGGCTTCGATGCCGCGATCGCGGTGCAGCGCTCGCTCCGCACGGCGCTCGTGCTCGCCGCCGCAGGGATCCCGCGCCGGGTCGGGTTCGCCGGTGCTCCCGGCGCGCCGTTCTACCACCGTCGGGTCGTCGCCTCGGGCGAACATGCCCGCGATCGCCTGCTCGGCCTCGTCTCCGGCCTCGACCTGCCGCGACCCGAGCCGGCCCCGGATCCGAGACTCGTCGTCGATCCACGCGCGGCGGCCGAGGTGGCGGCGCTGCTCGCCGCGGCGGGCATTGGGCCGGGCCACCGGCTGCTGGTGGTCGCCCCGGGCTCGGCCTGGGCGACGAAGCGCTGGCCGGCGGCCCGCTTCGGGCGGCTGGCGACGATGCTCTCCCGCGAGTTCGACGCGGTCGCCGTGGTCGGTTCGAGGGCCGACGCCGCGCTCGCGGGCGAGGCCCTGCGCGCGCTCGCGGAGACGGGCAGCGGGGCGCCCGTCGCGGTCGACCTCTGCGGCCGGACCGACGTCGCCGGGCTCGTGGCATCGATCGCTCGTGCCCGGCTCGTCGTCGCGAACGACAGCGCACCCGGCCACGTCGCGGGCGCCCTCGGCATCCCGGTGGTCTCGCTGTTCGGGCCGACGGTTCCGTCGTTCGGTTTCGCGCCGATCGGGCCGCGGACGGCCGTCGTCGAGCGCGCGCTCGACTGCCGACCCTGCGCGCGCCACGGCGGCGATGCATGCCCGATCCGGACCCACGCCTGCATGGAGTCGATCGAGGTGACGCAAGTGGCGTCGTCGGCGCGCTCGCTGCTCGCGGTCGAAGACGCGGCCTCGCACGCCGCGGCGGGTTTCGCCGGCGGAGGGGCGGCTTGAGCGCGCCCACTCGGCTCGCGGTCCTCGCCGGCGAGCCGGCGGCGGGCTCGCCGCTGCGGCCGGAGGATCTCGCCGACCGCGTGGCCTCGCTCGGGGACGGCATCGGCCTGCAGGAGGTGCGCGCGGCGGCCGCCGTCGGGGAGATCCTCTGGCTGCCGCCGTGGGCCCACCTCGACGATCGGCTGGCGCGTGGGCTCGAGCGTTTTCGCTCGGGGACGGCGGAGGTCGCGTCGGCCGCGCCGCTGTTGCGCGATCCGGATGCGACGATCCGGCTGCGTCGCACGGTGCTCGTCGCGAAGCCCGGCGCGGCCCGGGTGCTCCCCACGGGGCTCGCACCCCTTGCGGGGGCCAGGGCATCGGTCTTCGACGAGACGCTGGAAGTCCGACCTCCGGGACTCTCGGGACATCTCTCCGGGATCGATCGGCAGGCGGAGGTTTGCGCCCGGCTGCTCGAGGAAGCGGGAGTGCGCGCGAGCGGCGCACGCCTCGCGGCCGCGCCGATCGCGCGGCTCCTCTCGGCGATGGCCCGCTCCTCGGGCGATCGGCGGGCCGCGCTCGCCCGGGCGACGCTCGAGGCGTTCCGCGAGGTCCTCGTCCAGGCGAAGCTCTGGGAGCGAGCCTCGGTCGACGCGGGGGTCGATTGAGTCGGGGGCCCGGTTCGGCCGCGGCGCCCGCGGGCGCACTCGTGCGCGTGGCCGAGGGTCTCTGGGCACGGCCGGGACTCGAGGAGCACGTGTCGGCCTGGCGCGCGGAACTCGACGTCGACGCGCCGACGGCAGGCGCGGGGGCGGCCGGGCGAGGAGGGGCGCGACCGGTATCGTTGCCCGACGGCGGCAGGGGCTGGCTCAAGCCCTACCGGCACGGCGGGCTCCTGCGCGGCCTCCTCGGCGAGATCTACTGGGAGCGTCCCGAGCGCCCGCTGCGCGAAGCCCGCGCGATCGAGGCCGCCCGGGCCTGCGGGGCGCTCGTCCCCGAGGTGCTCGCCGCGATGGTCGTCGCCCTGCCGCCCCCGCTCGGCCGACTCTACCGCGCCGGGCTCGTCACGCGGGAAATTGCCGGACGACGCTCGCTCGCCGACGCGCTCCGCGCCGCGCCGGGGCTCGAGGCCCGCTCCGACCTCGTCGGGCGCGCGTGGGACGTGCTTCGGCGGCTGCACGGCTGCGGCGTGAACCACCGCGATGCGAACGCGACGAACTTCCTGGTCGGGTCGCCCGGCGAGGAGATCGCCCTGATCGACTTCGACGGGGCCG
Organism: bacterium; assembly: GCA_018970825.1. Taxonomy (GTDB): domain Bacteria; phylum Desulfobacterota; class Binatia; order UBA12015; family UBA12015; genus REEB422. Next base: position 5,707 of record JAGWVP010000051.1, read on the forward strand.
CGCTGTCGGGCGCGCCGGTCGGCGCACGCGCACGCGCGATGGCCCGCCGGAGGCTCGCGCGCTCGGTCGCGAAGCTCGGCCTTCCCGGGCTCGATCGCCGGGGCGTCGGCGCGATCGTCGACGCGCGGGAGGGAGCGTGAGCGGAAGCGGCACCTGGCGCGCCGAGCCGGTCGTCGACCTCGCGCTCGCGATGGCCCGGGGAGAGCCGGGTGCCGGCCGCGTGCTGAAGCAGGGGCACCGGGGATCGGTCGTCTGGCTCGACGGGGTCGGGCCGCAGGGCGAGGCAGTGGTCGTCAAGACCGCGCTGCAGGACGGTCCACGCCGGCTCGCGGCCCGGCTCCTCGGCTCCCCGGCCGAACGCCAACTGCGGGCCGCCCGCCTGCTCGTCGCAGCCGGGGTCGGCACGCCCGCGCCGCTCGCCGCGGTCGACCGCGCGGGCCCCGGCGCCGCCACGAGCAGTTTCGTCGCCATGGCCGAGGCGGAGGCGCAGCCGCTCGACGTCTTTCTTCCGGGCATCGCCGGGCGCGACCGCCGGGTCTTCGCCCGCGACCTCGGGCGGTTCCTCGCGGCGGTCCACCAGGGCGGCGTGTGGGTGCCCGACCTGCGCGACAAGAACCTCCTCGCGGCGCACGTCTCCGGCGGCGGGTTCCGCTTCTCGATCGTCGATCTCGACCGCGCGCGCCCCGTCCCCCGCGGGCTCTCCTGGCGACGGAGGCGTCGCAGCCTCGTGCAGCTCGATCGCACTCTCGGCTGGATCGCGACCGAGCGCGAGCGGATCGCGACGGCGGTCGCCTACTGGCGCGCCTGGCCCCGTCCGCGGCCACCGCTCGGTCCGATGGTGGCCGAGATCGACGCCGAGCGCCGCCGCAAGGACGTGCAGGTCGCGCGCCGGCGCCTGCGGGCCGGGATCGTCCCCGAGGAGCGCCAGAAGCTGTCGTGCATCGTCGTCACGGGCAACGAGATCGCGCACATCCGCAACTGCCTCGAAAGCGTGGCCTTCGCCGACGAGATCGTCGTCGTCGACTCGTTCTCGACCGACGGCACCCACGAGGTCTGTCGCGAGTTCACGCCCCGCGTGCTGCGGCGCGCATGGACCGGGTACCGCGACCAGAAGGCCTACGCGCTGTCCCAGTCGACCCACCCCTGGATCCTGAACGTCGACGCCGACGAGCGCGTCTCCCCGGAACTCCGCGCCGACGTCGAGCGGGTGCTGACGAGCGACGGGCGGGGCTACGACGGCTTCGAGATCCCGCGGCTCGTGCACTACCTCGGGCGCTGGTGGCGCTACGGCGGCTGGTACCCCGACCTGCGCCTGCGGCTCTTCCGCCGCGAGCGCGCGACCTGGGGCGGAACCGACCCGCACGAGCACGTGATCCTGCGCGGCCGCATCGGGCGGCTCGACTCGCCTCTCTGGCACTTCACCTACGACGACGTCGCGGACCACGTCGCGACGATCGACCGCTTCACCACGATCGCGAGCCGCAGCGGGTCGCGGCCGCCGCGGCGCGCCTCCTGGAGTTCGCTCGTCCTGCGCCCGGCCGGCCGGTTCCTGCGCTTCTACGTCCTGAAGGGCGGTTTCCGGATGGGGTTCCCCGGGCTGTTCGCGGGCATTTCGGCCGCGGTCTACGGCCACCTGAAGTACGCGAAGCGCGACGAGCGTGCGCGCGGGCGGGGGGACTCGGCATGAGACCGGACCACGTCCTGCACGTCGATCCCGAGCGCGGGTTCAGCGGCGGCGAGACGCAGGTGCTGGGTCTCGTCGAGGAACTCGCACGATCGGGCACGGGCGGAGCCGTCGCCTGCGATCCCGACGGGGAACTCGCCGCACGGGTCCGCGCGATCGGGCTCGAGGCCGTCGCGCTGCGAGTGCGGCGCGGGCACGACCCCGGCGCGGGGCTCGCGCTCCGCGCCCTCGTGCGGCATCTTCGACCGCAGGTCGTCCACTTCCACACGGCGCGCGCCCTGACGCTCGCCTCGTTCTCTCCTCCCCCGGCGGCGCGGGTCGTCACGCGCCGCATGGACCAGGCCCCGCGCGGGGCGGGTGCCTACGTGCGCTGGCTCTACGGGCGCGTCGACGCGATCATCGCGATCTCCGCGGCCGCCCGCGAAGGCCTCGTCTCCCGCGGCATCCCGGCCGGGCGAATCGACCTCGTTCCGAGCGGGGTCGACGTCGCGCGCTTCGACGGGTCTCCGGGTCGGGACGCCGCCGCCCGCGCCGCGATGGGGATTCCCGAGGGCCGAAGCGTGGTCGCGATCGTCGCCCAGTTGCACCGCCGCAAGGGGCACGACGTCCTGCTGCACGCTCTCGCCCGGCTCCCCGCCCGGCTGGCCCCGATCTGCCTTGCCGCCGGCACGGGCCCGGAGGGCGACGCGCTGCTCGATCTCGCGGCCTCGCTCGGGATCGCCTCGCAGGTGCGCTGGCTCGGGCGGGTCGAAGACGTGCGGGGCGTTCTCCGCGCGGCCGACGTGGTGGTGCTGCCGTCGCGCGCGGAGGGGCTCGGAGTCGCGGCGATCGAGGCGCTCGCCGCCGCACGGCCGGTGATCGCGAGCGCGGTCGGGGGCCTGCCCGAGATCGTGCGCGACCCGGCCGAGGGACTGCTCGTTCCGCCGGGCGAGGTCGACGCGCTCGCCGCGGCGCTCGTCCGCGCCCTCTCCGACGAGGCCCTGCGGCGGGCGATGGGCGAGGCGGGGCGCCTGCGCGCGGCGGACTTCTCGATCGCGGCGATGGCGCGCGGAACCGCGGAGGTGTACGACCGCCTGCTCGCACGGCGCGGCCGTTAGGGCGGCGCGACCCCGGATCCCGCGGCGGCGCGGCCGCCCGGGAAGGTTCGCGCGCAGGGGCGAGCGTCCGAGGGACCATGTCGACCCGTCGATCGAAGACCGCACGCCCGGCGCCCCCGCCCCTTGCCCGGCGGGCGCCGACCAGGTCGCCGCAGGGGGCTCCCCGCGAGAGGCTCGGGCGTCTCGTCCGGAGGTTCGCGGGTGCGCGCGTGCTCGTCGTCGGGGACCTCATGCTCGACCGATTCGTGCGGGGCGACGTCTGGCGGATTTCGCCCGAGGCGCCGGTGCCGGTGGTGCAGGTCCGCTCGGAGGACGTGCACCCCGGAGGGGCCGGCAACGTGGTCGCGAACCTCGCGGCGCTCGGGGCGCGCCCCGCCGTCGTCGGCTGGGTCGGGCGCGACGCGGCCGGGCGCGAGCTGCGCGCGCTGCTGGAGGCGATCGGCGCCGACGCGTCGGGGATCGTCGCCTCGGACGGGGTCGTCACCGTCGAGAAGACGCGGATCGTCGCCCACGCCCAGCAGATGGTGCGCCTCGACCGCGAGCCGACCCGCCCCGGGGAGGCGCTGCGGCGAGCGGTGGTCGAGCGCGCGACCCGTGCGCTCGGGCGCGCCGACGCGGTCGTCGTGTCCGACTACGGGAAGGGGGCGATCGGCCCCGAACTCCTCGGCCGGCTCGGCGACCCGGGCTCGCGCCGCGGCCTCCCGCTGCTCATCGACCCCAAGCAGTCGAACTTCGCCCACTACCGCGGAGCGACCCTGGTCAAGCCGAACGCGCTCGAGGCGCGCGACGCGACCGGGATCGCCATCGTCGACGACGCGACGCTGGAAGCGGCGGGCGCCGACCTGATCGAGCGCTGGGCCTGCGAGAGCGTGTTGCTCTCGCGGGGCGAGCACGGCATTTCGCTCTTCCGGCGCGACCGCGCGTCCTCGCATTTCCCGACGGCCGCCCGCGAGGTGTTCGACGTGACCGGGGCCGGCGACACGGTGATCGCGGTCGCGGCCCTCGCGCTCGCCCGGGGCGGCAGCCCGGAAGACGCGGCGTGGCTCGCGAACGTCGCAGCGGGCGTCGTCGTCGGCAAGGTCGGCACCGCGACGCTCGACGCGCGGGAGTTGCTGCGGGCGGTCGACGACGCGCTCGCGGCGGGAATGGCGGCGCCGGGGGCCGCGGCCGCGGCGGCCGGTCCGGGCGCAGGAGGCACGCGCGGCCGTCGCGCGGGCGACGCCGGGCGGCGGGGGAGGGCGCGTTGAAGAGCATGACCGGTTTCGGCACGGCGACGGCCGCGGTGGGAGGCGGTCGCATGGTCGCCGAGGTTCGCAGCGTGAACGCGCGGTTCCTCGACCTGAAGATCTCGCTCCCACGCGAGCACGTCGCGATCGAGGGCGAGGTCCGGGAATCCGTCCAGGCGGCGATCGAGCGGGGACGCGTGGAGGTGTCGGTGCGACGGGAGGGCTCCGCGCGCCGCCGCTCGCGCGTCGAGGTCGACCTCGACCTCGCGCGGGCGCACGCCGAGGGCTGGCGGCGGGTCGAGGAGGCGCTCGGGCTCACGGGCGGGGTCGACCTCGCTCTGCTGCGCGCGAGCGGTTCGGACATCGTCCGGGTGGTGGACGCGCCGCTCGATCCCTCGGACGAGCAACCGGCCCTGCGCAAGGCGGTCGCGAAGGCCCTCGTCGCTCACGGCCGCGACCGCGCGCGCGAGGGCGGTCACCTGCGGGACGACATGCGCAAGCGCCTCGACGCGATCGACGGGCTCCGAGCCGACTGCCTGCGCGAGGCGGGCGACCTGCGCGGACACCTCGCCGAGAGGCTCACGAGCCGCGTGGCGGCGCTCCTCGGCGGGCAGGCCCCCGATCCCTCCCGCATCGTGCAGGAAGTCGCGATCGCGCTCGAGCGCAGCGACTTCACCGAGGAGCTGACGCGTCTCGGCAGCCACGTCGACGCCTTCCGCAAGCTGCTCCGCGACGCGGCCCCGGTGGGCAAGCGGATCGAGTTCCTCCTCCAGGAGATGCTCCGGGAGGTGAACACGATCGGTTCGAAGGCAGGGCACCTGCCGGTGACCCGGGCCGTGCTCGCGGCCAAGGGCGAGCTCGAGAAGCTCCGCGAGCAGGCGGCGAACGTCGAATGAGCGGGCTGCGCGAGGCCTCGGGGGCGCGCCGCGGGGTCCTCTTCGTCGTCTCCGCGCCCTCGGGAGCGGGCAAGACGACGCTCGTGCGCTCGGCCCTCGACCGGCTGCCCGACCTCGAGCTCTCGGTGTCCTTCACCACGCGACGCCCGCGCGTCGGCGAGGTCGACGGGCGCGACTACTTCTTCGTCGAGGAGGCGGAGTTCGACCGGCGGCTCGCGGCCGGGGAGTTCGTCGAATGGGCCTCGGTGTTCGATCACTCCTACGCGACCCCGCGTGCCCCTCTCGATGCCGCGATCGCGGCAGGCCGCGACGTGCTGCTCGACGTGGACATCCAGGGGGCCCGCTCGATCAAGGCCTCCTACCCGCGCGACGCGGTGGGGGTGTTCGTCGTCCCGCCGTCGCTCGAGGAGCTCGAGGCCCGGCTGCGCGCGCGTGGAACCGACGGCGAGGAGCAGGTCCGGCGGAGGCTCGACCGTGCGCGACTCGAGCTCCGGGCGCTCGCGGA
>JAGWVP010000705.1 GCA_018970825.1 bacterium
CGGGCCCTGCTCGCGGAGATCCGCGCGGCCGACATGCCCGCCGCGCCCACGCTGCTCGCCCCGGCCCTGCTGCAGCTGGGCGACCCCGCGGGCGCGATCGAGTTGCTGGAGTTCGCGCGCGAGTCGAGGTGTCCACACTTCCTCCTCTCCGAGAGCGACCCGCGGCTCTCGTCGCTCGCGTCCGACGCGCGCTTCGAGCGGACCTGGTCCGAGTTGCGCGCGGCGCGCCGCGGCGGGGTCGATGTGCGAGGCCCGGGTTGAACCGTCGCGCGGGCACCGGGTCCACGCCCGTGAAATCCCCCGGCGCGGAGAGGCCGGCCGAGGGCACCCTCCCCGGGTCGCCGGCGAGCGCTTCCCGTTGCGTTCGTAACGAAGTTCGAGCTTAACTCCCCTGATCGATCAAGGCCCGCGGGTATCGGCCGCCGGGGGGGTTCCGTCCGTCATGTGGTACGAATTTGCAGGTTTCCGTTTCGACCCGGAACGCGGGCTCGAGCGGGGGACGCGACAGGTCCACCTTGCACGCAAGGAACACGACCTGCTCGCGGCCCTGCTTGCCGCCGGGGGCAAGATCCTGAGCAAGGAGGAGATCGGCCGCCGGGTCTGGGACGGGGCGGCCGTCTCCGACGACAGCATCTTCCGCGCGGTCTACGTGCTGCGCCAGGTCCTCGCCCGCGAGGGCGACGGCGTCGACCCGATCGCGACGGCGCACGGCCGCGGCTTCCGGGTCGCGGTGCCGGTCGCCTCTCCGGGGACGCCCGCCGCATCCGCCCACGCGAACCTCGTGCGCAGTTCCGTCCCGGCGGCGGTCGAGAGCCTCGTCCTCGCGATCGAGTATCGCGGCCGGCGATCGCCCGAGGACATGGCGATCGCGATCGAGGCGGCGCGCCGGGCGATCCGGATCGACCCCGGCTACGTGCAGGCCTGGACGACGCTCGCCGAACTCCACGTCATCGAGGGAACCCGCTGGCACGAACCGCCGCGCACCGCCTTCGGCTCGGCCGCGGAGGCCGCGGCGCACGCGCTCGAACTCGACCCGGCCGCACCCGCAGCGCTCGCGTCGGCGGGATTCGCGACCCTTCTGCTCCGCCACGACTTCACGCATGCCCTCGAACTGCTCGACCGCGCGATCACGATCGATCCCTCCTTCGTCACGGGGCTCACCTTCCGCGGCTTCGCCCTGGGCGCCCTCGGGCGCATGGACCTCGTCGAGCGCGACCTGCGCGCCGCGATCGAGATCAACCCGATGGCGCCGACGACCCACGTCGGACTGGTTGCGCTCCTCGCGATCGAGGGAAGATTCGCCGAGGCGATGGAGGAGATGCGGGCCTTCGCGGTGAACAGTCCCACGATGGACGGCAACCTGAACATCTGGGCGCTCGTCGCGGCCTTCGGCGGAATCGGCGACGAGGCGATCGCGGCGGGACGGCGGGCGATGGAGACCTCGCCGCACACGAGCCTCATGCACCTGGGATTCCTCCACGCCCTGCTCGCGACGGGCCGTCACGACGACGCCCGCGAGGTCGTGGCCAAGCTCCGCGCGGCCGAGATCCCGGCGCCTCCCTCCTTGCTCGCGCCCGCGCTGCTGCAACTCGGCGACCGCGACGGCGCGATCGAGATGATCGCTCTCGGCCGCGACGCCCGCTGCCTCCACTACCTCTACTCGGACCTCGACCCGAGACTCGCGGAACTCGCGGCCGACCCGTCGCTCGACCACCTCTGGAGCGGACTGCGCGCCGCGCGACGGACCTGCCTC
>JAGWVP010000706.1 GCA_018970825.1 bacterium
TCTGCATGCCGACGAGCTTCTTGTAGACCTCGGGCGCGAGCACGAGCTCGTTCATGAGCGTCGCGAGCGTGCGGCCTGCGGGCAGCGGCGTGCCGAAGCGCTTCTCGACGTAGCGCGAGAAGCCGTGGACGTGGCGCGCTTCCTCGCGGACCTGGTTCGCCGCGTATTCCTGCGCCCCGGGGTCGCGCAGGACCTGGCAGAGGCTCGCCGACAGCGACAGCGCCCCCTGCTCGCCGTGGAGGATCTGCGAGAGGTTGAAACGCGTCGCCTCGTTCGCGAGCCGGATCCTCTGGCCCTCGTCGAGCCGGTCGGCGACCGCGCAGTTCAGTTCGACCACGAACTCCTTCGGCATGATCATCTCGCGCGAGGAGTCGAAGGGCGCGTCGAAGTCGACGTAGGTCGGGTCGCCCGGATCCCAGAAGTGATCGTCGGTGCTCGCGATGATCTCGTCGAAGGCCCCGGAGCGGTCGGCGTAGCGCCGCACTTCGATCATCGAGTCGAAGTCGTCACGGTCGACGGTATCGTAGAGGGAGTCGCGGGTGATGTGATCTGCCATGGGGATGATCTCCTCGGGGGCTTTTGGGGGTCGTTGCGATCGAGACGAGCCGAACGACCGGTCGGTCTTTAGCCTGCCCCGGAGTCTTCCGCACGCTCGCGACGGGTCAAGACCGTGCCGGTGCCCTTGCCCCGCCGTCGCGCCCGGGTGTATCCCCGCGACCCGGCTTCGGGCCGGAGATCCGGAGGTTCACGATGCGACGGCTCGCGCTTCCCACGTCCCTTCTGCTGCTCGTCGGGCAGATGGCCGCCTGCACCACCTACAACCCCTACACGGGGCAGCAGGAGTACGATCCCAACGCGACGGCTCTTGCCGTCGGCGGGCTCGCGGTCGCGGGCACGGTCGCAGCCGTCGCCGCCTCGAGCAGCCGCGACAACTACTACTACTACCCCGGCTACTACCCGGGGCGGCCTTGGGCGGGCGGCGGGCACCATCACCATCACGGCGGGTGGCACGGCGGTCATCACGGGGGCGGCCATCCTGGGCGGCCCTACCCCGGCGGCCATCACGGGCGGCCTCGTCCCGGCGGTCACGGCCGGCCCTACCACCGGCGCTGATCGCGCCCCGGAGACGACGATGATCTCGCTCACCAACGAATCGAAGTTCCCGCGCGGAGGGCTGCTGCTCGCTGCGGCACTCGTCCTCGGCCTCGCGGGCACCGCGCCGGCCGCGACCTCGTCGGCGAAGCCCGGAACGAAGGGCGATCGCCTCGAAGCCGCCTGGGCCAAGGTCGTGGGCTACGCCTCGGGCTTCCTCGAGGAGCCGCAGCAGGAGCAACTCTACGACATCGCCTACGCGGCCGCCGTGCCCGGCGTGTGCTCCGCCTTCGCCGTCGACCGGGTGGCGATCGAGAAGGGCTTCGAGCAGTTCGACACGCCGTCGTTCCGCAAGCTCCCTGCGCAGGACCAGCGCAAGTTCGAGCAGCGCCTGCTCGCGACCTACGGCGTCGCCGTCGGGCTGCTGCTCGCCGACGGCTCGCTGCACGAGCACGAGTTCTGCAACTGGGCCGAGAAGCAGCGCACGGCGCCGGTCGCTCGCTACTGGCTGCCCGCGGGGTCGAAGGGCGACGCCTCGGCCGGCCCGGCGGTGGGCTCGCCCCGGCCCGACGTCCCGGCCGCGGCGCTGCCGCCCGCGCAGTCGCCGAGGGTTCTCTCGGCACCGGCGTCGCCCGCCGGAATCCGCTGAGGCCCGGCA
>JAGWVP010000052.1 GCA_018970825.1 bacterium
AAGGTGCTCGCGGCCCACGCCGCGGGGCTCACCGAGGTCGTGCTGCCCGAGCGCAACCGGGCGGACCTCGACGAGGTTCCCGAGGACGTGCGCAACCGCATGCGCTTCCACTTCGCGGAGCAAATCGAGCAGGTGCTGGCGGTTGCCCTCGAGCCGCGCGGCAAGGCGCTGGCGGCCTGATTCCCGCTTCGGGCCCGGGAGTGCGGGCTCGAGCCGACTCGCGGGCCGCGAGGGCCAGGACGGACCGTCGGCGGGGTCGCGGGGATCTCCCCGCTTGTCTCTCTGCGTCGTCCAAGTTGGTGTCGCGCGGGCTTGCGCGATAGCCACGCCGGGTGAGTCGCCGGACGATACTCCCGAGGCTTCTGCTCGGAGCCATCGCCGCCGGCGTGGCTTTCTGGATCGGGCGAGGCGCCGTTCCCGATCCCACGCTCGACGACGCCTGGATCTACCTGTCCGCGGCGCGAACGCTGCGTGACACGGGACGGCTCGCAGCCTCACCCCATCATGAACTCCTGGTCGGCATCACCTGCCCGATCTACCCGACCCTCCTGGCCGGACTCGGCTCGGCGATCGACCTCCCGCGGGCGGCGGCGGCGATCGGGCTGCTCGCGGCGATGCTCGTGCCGTGGTTCGCCTTCTCCTTCCTGCTGCAGGCCCAACCGGAACCTCGGTCCGCCTGGCTGGCGATGGCGGCAACGCTGCCTGTCGGCCTGTCGGGCGTACTCGCCGCGAACGCGATCACCGGCATGGAGTCCATCCTGTACGCCCTGGGCGTCGCCGTGGTCGCATCCGTGCACGCGCGCCGAGGCCTGGGCTGGCGGAGCGGGCTCGCTGCTGCTGCGCTCGCGGCACTCCGCACCGATGGAGCCATGGTGGCCGCCGCGATCTCGGGCGAGGCGTTGTTCTCCCTGCTCGGTTCGGATCGGAAGGAGCGGCCTCACCAGTTGCGTCGGCTCGGGGAGTTCCTGGTTCCGGTCTCGATCGCGGCCGCGGGACCCGCCGGCGGCTTCCTCCTCGTGACGGGCCGACCGGTCGCGAACACGCCCGCCGCGAGGATCGCGCTCTACGGGTGGGGCGAGGGAAGTCCTCTCGCGCGGCTGCGGACGGGCGCTGCGGCCGCCACCGACTTCGCGCTCGCGAATCCATGGTGGGCCGCGCTGTGGATCCTCGGAGCTGCGGCTTGCTGGGGCGGCTCGCGGCGGGTCGCACCTGCGGCCGCGACCGGTCGATGGCTGACCCTCCTGTCCCTCGCCTACGCCGTCGTGCTCGGGCTCGCAGGAGTTCCCCTCGCCTACCATTTCTCCCGGTACTTCCTCCCCGCGATCACGGCGGGCTCGATCGTCGCCGGCCTCGGCTTCACCTGGGGGTGGCTCGGTGAGCACGGGGCCTGGCAAAGGCGAGCGGTCGTCGGCATTCCCGCCCTCGTCGCCCTCGTCCTAGGTGCGGTCGCCGACGCTCGCCAGACCCGCGAGCACCGCCTCGCGACCGACCTCCTCGAGGAATCCCGTTCGTTCTACGACGTCGCCTTGCGGGAGGTGGCGGATCTTTCGGGCGGCGACGATCGGATCGCGGTCATCGACGTCGGGTGGCCCCTGTGGATCCTACGTCGACCCGTCCTCGACCTCGGTGGCCTCGTCGATGCCCGGGCAACCGAGATCTCCATGCGACCGGACGGCCGCTGGGTGCCCTTCGAGAATCGCGACGTCGCGGGGCTCCTGGCCCGCAACCACGTCCGATGGCTCGTCATCCTGGAGCCGCTGTGGAACCGTTACCTGCCCCTGCACGGGGGAAGCCGCCTGAGGCTTCTTCCTTTCGGCAATCCGTACTCGGCTTACGAGGTGGTATCCGCCGAGCCTGCGTCCAAGGCCGCTTCGTCGCCCGCCATTCCCGAGCTCAGGGAATGACGCCTCGCTCCTTCATCGCGCCGATCGCCTCCCAGTCGTAGCCGAGTTCGAGCAGCACCTCCTCGGTGTGCTGCCCGGCCTCGGGCACGGTCCTTCCCGGCTCGCCCGGCGTGCCCCGGAAGTCGATCGGGCTCGCGAGCTGCTCGGGCAGCCCCGCCTCCGGTTCGAAGGGCACGACCCCGCCCGCAGCCCGCACCTGCGGGTCGCGCGCGACCTCGTCGCAATCCTGCACCGGCGCCCACCACACGCCCTCGCGCTCGAACACCGCCGCCCACTCCTCGAGCGGTCGCGCGGCGAAGGCCTCGTCGAGCAGCGCCACGACCGCGACCGCGTTCTTGCGGCGGGCGACGATGTCGACGGTGAGCGGGTCGGCGACCAGGTCCGGCCGGCCGATCGCGCGACACACGTCGGGCCAGTGGCGGTCGGCCTCGAGCCCGATCAGCCAGAACCAGCGCCCGCAGCCCGCGCGGTAGCCGTTCGCGATCGGGTTCGGCGTCTCGCGCCGCGTTCCCGGGCCCGCGACGTACCCGAAGCGCAGCCGCGTCGCGACGTCCCATCCCATGACGTAGATGCCGGTGCGCAGCAGCGACGTCACCACGTGCTGGCCGGTCCCGGTTCTCTCTCGTGCATACAGGGCGGCGCTGATGGCGGAGGCCGCCGCGATCGCGGTCGTGTGGTCGCCCATCCCGCCGCGCTGCACCGGCGGCTCCCCGCCCGGGGCGGTGAGCATCGCCGCGACGCCCGCGCGCGACCAGAAGGCCCCGATGTCGTAGGCCGGGCGGTCGCGGTCGGGGCCGTCGACGCCGTAGCCGGTGACCGAGCAGTAGACGAGCCGCGGGTTGCGGCCGCGAAGAGTCGCCGGGTCGAGCCCCATGCGCTCGAGCGCTCCCGGGCGCAGGTTCGAGACGAAGACGTCCGCGCGATCGACCAGGGCGCGCGCGAGCTCCCGGCCCTCCTCGGTCTTCAGGTCGAGGACGACCGAGCGCTTGCCGCGGTTGTCGAGCTCGAACGGCGGGTTGAACGGCACGTCGATCCCGACCGCCGAAAGGAAGATGCCGCGGAAGGGATCGCCGCCGGGTGGCGGCTCGATCTTGACGACGTCCGCTCCCCAGTCGGCGAGCAGGCCCGCGGTCGCGGGACCCGCGACCCAGAAGCCGATCTCGACGACCCTGATTCCCGCGAGCGGTCCCGGCATGTGGCTCCCTCCTTGGACGACGAGGCTCTCGTGATCCGGTCGATGCCGAATCCGCGGGGAAGCCTTGGCCGGGACGAGGCGATTCGTCAAAGGCACGGACGGGATCCGGCGTTGCCGCGGACGGGGTCGCATGGAAACCTCCGCCGTCATGGTCGAACCGGGATCGCACCGGGAGTCCGGAGGCTTCGAGCGCTTCGTGTCGGAGCATGCCACCGCGATCGTGGCGGGCCTCGTCCTGCTGGCCCTCGTCGTCCGCGTGATCGGACTCGGCCAGCCGCTCTGGCTCGACGAGATGCTGTCGACCGTCCGGGCGTTCCGCGCCCCCCTTGCGAAGATCGTCACCTCCTTCCCCGACGAGAACGACCACCCGCTCTACTCGATCCTCGCGCACCTCTGCATGGTGCTCTTCGGCGAGAAGCCCTGGTCGATCCGGCTCCCGGCCATGCTCTTCGGGGTCGCGACCGTGCCCGCGCTCTGGGCGCTCGGCCGGGAGGTGGCGGGCCGCACCGAGGGTCTCGCCGCCGCGGCGATCCTCGCGGTCTCCTACCACCACGTCTGGTTCTCCCAGAACGCGCGCGGCTACACGGCGACCGCGCTCTCCGCGACGCTCGGAGCCTGGCTCCTGCTGCGCGGGGTCGCGACCGGATCGCGACGCGACTTCGTCGCCTACGGGATCGCGACCGCGCTCGGGGCCTACACCCACCTGACGATGGTCTTCGTCTCGGTCGGGCACGCGCTCGCCCTCGGGTCGTTCGCGCTGCGGGACGCGAGCGAACGAGAGCGCCGGACGATCCTGCGCGTGGCACCGCTCGGGTTCGCGATCGCCGCGGCGCTCACCGTGGCGCTCTACCTTCCCAGGATGTCCGACGTGCTCCGGACGTTCGAGACGCCGACCATCTGGGTCGGGACGGCGACGCCGAGCTGGGCGATCGTCGAGCTCGTGAAGGGGCTCGCCCGCGGCTGGGGAGCCGGCTTCGCGATCTTCGGAGCCGTGGCCGTCGCCGTGGGCGCGCTCGTCTTCCTGGCCGGGCTCGTCGCGTTCCGGCGCGAGCGCCCCCTCTTCGCGCTGATCGTCGTCCTGCCGCCGCTGGTGCTCCTCGGTGGATCGATGGCGACGCGCGGCGTGCTCTACCCTCGCTTCTTCTTCTTCGCAATCGGCGTGATGCTGACGGTCGCCGTCCACGGGCTCTTCGAGACGGGCCGGATCCTCGCGAGGACGACGGGTCGGGAGGCGCTGCGAAGCGCGGTTCCGGCGCTCGGAGTCGGCCTCGCGCTCGCGGTGTCGTTCTGGGCCCTGCCGCACCAGTGGCGCACGCCCAAGCAGGACTACGCGGGGGCGATCCGGTGGCTGAACGAGCGGCTCGCCCCCGGCGAGCAGGTGCTCCTTCCCCACTCGGGCTCGCCCTTCAGGTATTACTACTCCCAGCCCTGGGGATCGGGATGCACGGAGGAGGAGATCGCGGCGGTGCGACGGCAGGGACCGACCTGGCTCGTCTGGACCATGCCCTACCAGATCCGTTCGAAGTGCCCGGGGTTCATGGCGGTGACGGATCGGGAGTGTCCGTCGCCGAAGACCTTCCCGTCGACCGTCGCCGGCGGGGAGATCCGGCTCTGCCGCCTCGATCCGATCGCCTCCCCGTGACCGCCTTGCGGGGCGCGGGGGGCGGGATCTAATCCTTGCGCATGGCTGCAAGCGAGGACGGCGCCACGCCCGCTGCGCAACCGCGCGGGTCCCTCGACTCGATCGAGGAGGCCATCGCCGAGTATCGCGCCGGCCGCATGGTCATCGTCATGGACGACGAGGACCGCGAGAACGAGGGCGACCTCTGCATGGCGGCCGAGAAGGTGACGCCGGAGGCGATCAACTTCATGGCGACCGAGGGGCGCGGCCTGATCTGCCTGCCGCTCACCGGCCGCAAGCTCGTGGAGCTCGGCCTGCCGATGATGGTCTCGGAGAACACGGCACCGCTCGGGACGGCCTTCACGATCTCGATCGACGCCCGTCGCGGCATCGGCACGGGAGTCTCGGCGGCCGACCGCGCGAGGACGATCCTCGCCGCCGTGTCCGACGGCGCGGGGCCGCAGGACATCCGCACTCCGGGCCACGTGTTCCCACTCCGCGCGCGCGACGGCGGCGTGCTCGTCCGCACCGGCCAGACCGAGGCCGCGGTCGACCTCGCGAGGCTCGCCGGCCTGAAGCCCGCGGGCGTCATCTGCGAGATCATGAAGCCCGACGGCACGATGGCGCGGCGCGACGACCTCGAGACGTTCGCGCGGCGCTGGAACATGAAACTCGTCACGATCGCCGACCTGATCCAGTACCGGCTGAACCACGACTCGCTGGTGCACCGGGTGGCGGAGGCGCGGCTCGACACGCGCTACGGCGGGGAGTTCCGGGCGGTCGTCTTCCGCAGCGACGTGGACGGCGGCGAGCACCTGGCGCTCGTGAAGGGCGACGTGCGCGGCGACGAGGCGACCCTCGTCCGCGCCCATGCCGAGTACCTGCCCGGCGACGTCTTCGGTGCGGCCGACCGGAACACGGGGGCCCTCCTGCACCGGGCGATGGAAATCATCGCGAAGGAGGGGCGCGGGATCGTGCTCTACCTGAAGCGCGAGCAGGGCTCCGAGATGTTCGCACCGCGCGGCGAGAGCACGAGCCCCGGCGGCGAGGTGGACCCGTCGCGGCCCAGCACGCGCTCCGAGGGCGGGCTGAAGAAGTTCCGCGAGTACGGGATCGGGGCCCAGATCCTGCGGGCGCTCGGCGTGCGCAAGATCCGGCTCATCAGCAACTTCAACCGGCGCCTGATCAGCCTCCCGGGCTATGGGCTCGAGATCGTCGAGACCGTGCCTCTCGACCTGCCCTCGGCCGAGCCCGCCGCGCGCCAGCCCTGAGGGTCTCCCGGGCGGCGTGCTAGCATCGGGACGCCCGCATGGGACGTTCTCCTCGAATGGCGCGCGCGGTGGTCCCGCTCGTCGCGGCGATCGCTCTCGCCGCCACCGTCTCGGCCGGGGCCGCGACCGCCCCGGCCGGCGTCGTGAAGCTCGGGGGAGCGATCGAGGCGCTGCCGGGCGGACGGGCTCGCGCGCGTGCCACCCTCGAGATCGCGCCGGGCTTCCACGTGAACGCCCACGTCCCGCGCCAGGCCTTCCTCGTGCCGACCGACCTGACGCTCACGAGCGGCGGGTTCGGCCCGCCGTCCTACCCCGAGCCGGTCGAGCGGAAGTTCGCCTTCGCCGGCGACGAGGCGCTCCTCGTCTACGACGGCACGGTCCGGATCGTCGCCGAGAGCGACCGGATGCCCGAAGGGCCCGTCGTCGCGAGGCTCCGCTACCAGGCCTGCGACGACGACCGCTGCCTGCCGCCGCGGACCGTCGAGGCCGTCCTCGCTCCGGCGAAGGGAAGTGCCGCAGCCGGCGCCGTGGCGGTCGAAGGGGCGGCTGCGAATGCGCCGCGACCGGCGGACGGTACCGCGGCGAGCGCGAGCGCCGCCGCGACCGTGCCGGCCGGGGCATCGGCCGGGAATCCCGGGGCCGGCCGCGATTCCCGGCCGTGGCTCGCGCGGTGGCTCGCGAAGGCGAGTCTTCCCGCCGCGATCGCGATGACCTTCGTGCTCGGCCTCGGACTGAACCTCACCCCGTGCGTCTACCCGCTGGTCTCGGTGACGATCGCCTACTTCGGCCAGCAGGCGCCGGGTGGACGGGGCTCGCTCCCGCTCGCAGCCGCTTACGTCGCCGGCATCACGCTCACCTTCGCGCTGCTCGGAACCGTGGCCGCATTGGCCGGCGGTCTGGTCGGCGCCCCGCTGCAACACCCCGCGGTTCTGCTCGGTCTCTCGATGTTGCTGGTCGGTCTCTCCGCGTCGAGTTTCGGGCTCTTCGAGATCCGCGCGCCTTCGGCGCTCGTCGAGCGCTTCGGCCGCTCGACCGCGGGCGTGGCCGGCGCCTTCCTGATGGGGCTCACGATGGGCGTCGTCGCGGCGCCCTGCATCGGCCCGGTCGTGCTCGGGCTGCTCGTCTACGTCGGGTCGAGGCGGGACGCCCTGCTCGGGCTCCTGCTGTTCCTGTCGATGGGTCTCGGCATGGGTCTGCCCTACCTGTTGCTCGCGTCGGCCGCGGGATCGATCTCGTCCCTGCCGCGCTCGGGCGAGTGGCTCCGCTGGACGAACCGGTTGTTCGGCTTCGTGCTGCTCGGCATGGCCGCCTACTTCGCGTCGCCGCTCCTTCCCGAGGGGCTCTCGCGCCTCGCGCTGCCCGCGATCGGCGCGATCGCCGGACTCTACCTCGGATTTCTCGAGCCGAGCGGTCGCGCCCTGCGCGGCTTCACCGCGGCCCGCCGCGGCCTCGGGGCGATCGCGATCGCCGGGGCGACCTGGAGTGCGCTGGGAACGTCGGGCGTCGCCTCGAGGCCCGACTCCCCGATTCGCTGGGAACCGCTCGGGGTGGACTCGCTGGAGCGCGCGATCGCCTCCCGGCGGCCCGCGATCCTCGAGTTCGGGGCCGACTGGTGCCTGCCCTGCGGTCTCATGGAGCGCACGACCTTCGTCGACGCCGACGTGGCGCGGGAGTCCGGTCGTTTCACCATGCTCGCGGCCGACGTCACCGAGAGCTCGCCCGAGAACGAAGCTCTCCTGGCCCGCTTCGGAGTGCTCGGCGTGCCGACCGTGATCTTCTTCGGAGCCGACGGCGTCGAGGTCGACCGCACCGTCGGCTACGTCGACGCGGTCCGCTTCGCCGACCTGATGCGGAAGGTCGCCGACGGCCGGCCCGTGGGAGCCGCGGCGCCGTCCGGGGCGGGCGGAGACGGCGGATCGGACGCGGACGAAGCGTCGCGGTCTCCGCGCGGTTGATCGTCGTCGACGAAGGTCCCGTCGTGCGCGCGCCCGGGCATCGAGTGCCGTGAGTCTCGCGCCCTCCCGCGAAGCGCTCGCGATCGCCGACCCTCGGGTCGTGCTCGTGCCGGTCGAGGCGGTCGGCCCGGGCGGGATCCTGCCCGATGGACGCCGTCTCCTGGTCGAGAGGGCCGGCCTCGCGGAGGCGGACGTCGATCTCCTCGACGCAGGCCATCGCCTCTACCTGCAGCGCGCCTCGGACCTCGCGCGGCGCACGATCGAGATCTCGCCGCCGACCCGGCGCGGCATCGCGATCGTACTCGATGGACGCCGGGTGCGTCCGTTCGCGGCACTCCTGAACGACTCCGCCTGGATTCTCGACCGGGGAGACGTCGACGCCCGGCGCTCCTCGCCCGAGTTGATCGCGTGGCTCTTCGCGGTCGCCGACCGGTTGCGGCAAACTCCTGACGTGACGCTCGCACCGGTCCAGGTCGCCGCCTGGTGGTTCGAGCGCAGCGAACGGGAGCGCGCCGATTTCGCCGCAGCGGCCATGCGCTCCGATCGCCCCGACGCGGACGCCTTGCGCGCCCTCGCCGAGGCGATCCCGCACCTGCGCGAGCTTCGGCACGATCGCCTTCGACCGCCGAGACGGCCCGCGGCCCACCGCCCGATCCCCGGGACCGGGCTCCTCGTGCCGGCCGCCCTCGAGGAGGCTCCGCCGCGGATCGTCGAGGGGATCCGGGCAGGCGCACGGGCGGCGGAGCAGGCTTTCCGGGCGCGTTGCGCGGAGAACGGCGACGCGGCGAAGGAACTCCGTCGCCTGCGCGACTGGCTCGCGGACGAGGAGCCGCCGCTGGTCGTCGTTCGACGCGGCGCCATCGCCTGGAGCCCGGACCGCCCCCGCGAGACCGTGCGACTCGCCGAGGCCCTCGCAGGCGCGCCCGCCTGCGCCGTCGGCGACCTGCACCTCGATCTCGCCGTCGTGGCCGGGCACTCGCGGCGTTTTCTCGGCGCGCTCGTCGACGCGGATCGGCTCGCGCCGACGGACCAGCGCGCCGAGCAGGGAGGCTACTGCTTCATGCACCGCGAGGCCGGGTTCGTGGCGCTCGATCTCGACGAACCGGGTCTCGAGCGCCTCTCCTCGAACGCGATCCCGTGGGCTCGCGAGATGCTCGGGGCGAGATGCCTGCACGAGTGGTCCCATCGCGCCGTCGACTCGGGCTGGGTGCCGAGCTCGGTCGACGATGCGGCCTTCGCCCGGCTGGGATCCGAACTCGCGAGGCTGCTCGACGGCGCAATCGCCGCGGCCCCGCGGCCCCTGCGCGAGCTCGCCCGCGAGCAGGAGAGCCGGGGGAGTCCGGGCGAGGCGCTCGCCCGGCGCTTCGCCTCGCGGCTGCCCGACTGGAATTCGAACCTGCTCGCGTCGTGCTTCTGGTCCCCGGTCGAACGCGAGGTCTACGTCTCGCACAACGTGCGGCACCTCGACGGCTTCTTCCCGCCGCAGGGCACCTGGCGAAAGCTCGTGCGGCACCTCTACGAGGCGCAGTACCTCGAGTTCTCGGGGTTGCCCGACCGCGACGAGCGCTACGTCGAGATCTCGGGGATCGCGCCCCAGCTGTCACGCCTCGGCATCGACCGTTCCGGTTGGGCCGATCTTCTCAGCGCAGCCCGCGCCCTCTGCCTCGCCCACGGGATCGACGTGCGGCACGTGAGGTTGCCGGCCGGGGCCCACGGCTCCGACTGACCGCGCCGGGTCGCCGCCCCGACCGGCGGGTGTCGTCTCGCGCTCCCGGAGGGGCCCCGCGCCCCCGCCCGGCCTCGCTCGGCCCGTGTCGGGCTTGCCGGGCAAGGGTCCGCGTGCGAACGCTCCCGTCTCGATGGGGACGGCCGTGATCGGGGCGGGTTCGTGGGGAACCGCGCTCGCCATGCAGCTCGCCCGGGCGGGCAACGCGGTGCACCTCTGGTGCCGCGATGCCGAGAGCGCGGGTCGCATGCGGGAGTCGCGCCAGAACGAGAAGTACCTGAAGGGCTTCCCCTTTCCGCTTCCACTCACCCCGACCTCGGATCTCGAGCAGGCGGTGCGGCGGGCCGACAGGATCGTCGTCTGCGCCGTCCCCTCCCACGCGGCCCGGGAGACGATGGCCGCGGCGAGCCGCTGGCTCTCCCCGGAGACGATCGTCGTGAGTGCCACCAAGGGCATCGAGGAAGGCACGTCGCGCCGCATGACCGAGGTGATCCGGGAGACGACGGCCTGCGGCAGTCGCGCCGCCGTGCTCTCGGGACCGAGCTTCGCGAAGGAGGTCGCCGCGGAGATGCCGACCGCCGTGACGATCGCGGCGGAGGACGAGACGGTCGCCGCCGCCGCGCAGAAGGCCTTCGCCTCGCCGATGTTCCGTCCGTACGTGTCGACGGACGTGATCGGATGCGAGGTGGGGGGTGCGGTGAAGAACGTCATCGCGGTCGCCGCCGGCGTCTGCGACGGGCTCGGGCTCGGGCACAACACGCGGGCCGGCCTGGTCACCCGTGGCCTCGCCGAGGTGAACCGCCTGGCGACCGCGCTGGGCGCGGATCCTCGCACCGTGAACGGACTGTCGGGGATGGGCGACCTCGTGCTGACCTGCACCGGGGACCTGTCCCGCAACCGCTCGGTCGGACTCCGGCTCGGCAAGGGCGAGAAGCTCGACGACGTCCTGGGCTCGATGAACCAGGTGGCCGAGGGAGTCCGGAACACGATCGCGGTGGGAGAGATGGCACGGGCCCACGGGGTCGACATGCCGATCACCGCGGAAATGCATCGCCTGCTGTTCGAAGGGAAATCGCCTCGCGAGGCGATGATCGACCTCATGACGCGCTCGCTGAAAGCGGAGTTCTGAGTCGACGGGCGCGTCCGTCGTCTCGTAAGGAGTCAGACCACGATGGGAACCAAGGGAAGCTGCAAGGCCGAGGGCTGTTCGAAGGACGTCGTCGGCAAGGGATACTGTGCCGTCCACTACAAGAAGTGGCGCCAGGGGACGCTGCCGAAGGCGCGCTACGCGACCTGCAAGCACGAGGGCTGTCGCAAGAAGCAGGTCGCCTTCGCCCGCTGCGAGGAGCACCAGAAGAAGAAGCCGGCGGCAGCCGAAGCCGCT
>JAGWVP010000707.1 GCA_018970825.1 bacterium
GCGACCGGGCCGCCGCCCGGGTACCCGTGCGGGGCCTCTGCGAGCCCCGGTACGCGGGCGTGCGAGAGGCCTTCGAGGCGAACTTCCACGAGCGCGGCGAGGTCGGGGCCGCCGTCTGCGTGATCGAGCGGGGGCGCGTGGTCGTCGATCTCGTGGGCGGGTTCGTCGACGCGGCCCGCAGCCGCGAGTGGCGCCCGGAGACGCTGGTCGACCTCTACTCCGTCGGCAAGTCGTTCGTCGCGCTGCTCGCGCTCCGGTCGGTCGCGGGCGGTGCGATCGGGCTCGACGACCCGGTCGCGGCCGCCTGGCCCGACTTCGCGGCGGGCGGCAAGTCGAAGGCGACCGTCCGGCACGCCCTGTGTCACCGCGCGGGAGTGCCGGGGATCCGCGAGCGCCTCTCCGACGACGACCTCTTCGACTGGGACCGCATGACGTCCGCGCTCGCCGCGACCGAGGCCTTCTGGGAGCCGGGAACGCGGCACGCCTACCACACGAACACCTACGGCCACCTCGTCGGCGAGATCGTGCGTCGCACGACCGGCGCCATGCCCGGGGCGGCCCTGCGCGAGCTCGCCTCGGAATGCGGAGCCGATCTCTGGTGCGGTCTGCCCGACCCGGAGATGGAGCGCTGTGCCGACGTGATCTGGGACCCGCCGCCCGGCCGCGACCGGATCGACCCCTGGCCGCTTTCCGGCGACGCCCGGATGATCGCACTCGGTTACTTCAACCCGCCGGGCTACTCGTCGGTCGGCCTCGCGAACGACCCGCGCTGGCGGCGCGCCCAGGTTCCGTCGACGAACACCCACGGGACGGCGAAGGGAATCGCGCGGCTCTACTCGGCGCTGCTCGAGCCCGGACGGCTCCTCCCGCCCGCGCTGCTCGCGGAAGCGACGCGGCCGCAGTCCGAGGGCTTCTGCCCGGTGCTCGGCGAAGAGGTCGCCTTCGGCCTCGGATTCGTCCCGACGACCGCGCGCCGTCCGCTCGGCCCGAACTCGCGCGCGTTCGGCCACTACGGGACCGGAGGCGCGCTCGGGTTCGCCGATCCCGACGCCGGCATCGCGTTCGGATACGCGATGAACCACGTGATCCCGCGCTGGCAGAGCACGCGCAACCGCTCCCTCGTCGAGGCGCTCTACCGCCGCTGACACGACCGCGCGCCGTCCGATGCGCCCTGCGCGACGCGCCCGACCGTTCAGCCGGCCCTGCCGGGGCTCGACGCGGGCGAGGGCGCCGGCGTGGACGGCGAGCGCGCGCAGCGGAAGCCCGTGTGCGAGAGGCCGGTGTCGGGCGTCGTCTTCATGCGCGCCGAAGACCGGTAGCTCGAACAGTAGGAGACGCTGCACAGGAACGATCCGCCCCGCTGGACGCGCTTGGCCGCGTGCGGCTCGTCGGGATCGAAGCTGTCCGACGGTCCCTGCGGGTTCACGATCGGCGCCTTCGCGGCCCGCATCGCGTAGGTGTCGAAGCGGTACCAGTCGCTGCACCACTCCCACACGTTGCCCGCCATGTCGTGGAGGCCGAAGCGGTTCGGGGGATAGGACCGCACCGGCGCCGTGAGTTCGTACCCGTCGTGCTTCGAGTTGCTGCCGGGGAAGGTCCCGTCCCAGGTGTTCGCCTTGGGGCGTCCCTCGGAAGGCGACTCGTCGCCCCAGGGCTGGAGACGGCCGGACTCGCCGCCGCGCGCCGCGTACTCCCACTCGGCCTCGGTCGGCAGCCGCTTGCCCGCCCACTTCGCGTAGGCCTGCGCGTC
>JAGWVP010000708.1 GCA_018970825.1 bacterium
TGTCCTTGTCGAGCCGGTGCACGATTCCCGGACGCTGCGGATCCGGCCAGTCCCCGCCGAGCGACCAGCGGTGCAGCAGGGCCGCGACCAGCGTCCCGGTGCGCGCGCCCGGCGCGGGATGCGTCGCCATGCCCGCAGGCTTGTCGACGACGACGAGGCTCGCGTCCTCGTGCAGGACCGCGAGCGGGATCGGCTCGGGGAGCACGCGCGACGGCTCCTCGGGCGGGAGCTCGACCTCGATCGTCTCTCCCGCGACGACCGGGTGGCTCGCCTTGCGGGGCACTCCGTCGACGCGCACGAGCCCCGCGCGGACGAGTGCCGCGACGCGCGACCGGGTCGGCAGGAACGCGCGTGCGGCGAGCACCCGGTCGAGCCTCATCCCGGCTTCCCCGGGTGCCACCTCGGTGCGCATCGTCCGCGGCCCGCCCGCGGCCGGATCCGGCTCCCGCCCCGCGTCCCCGTCCTCGCTCACCGCTCCACGCCGAGGATCCGTCGCGCGGCGGCCGCGTCCTCGCGGATCTGCGCGACCAGCCGATCGACGGAGTCGAACTTCGCCTCGCCGCGCAGTCGCGCCTCGAGCGCGACCTCGATGCGTCGCCCGTAGAGGTCGCCGTCGAAGTCGAAGAGGTGGGTCTCGAGCCGGCGAACGCCCGTGCCGAAGGTCGGGTTCGATCCGAGGTTCGCGACGCCGGGCCGCCGCGGCTCCTCCCCCCCGAGCCCGACGCGGACCGCGTAGACGCCGTCGGGCGGCAGGAGCCCCCCGCGAGGGTGGACGTTCGCGGTCGGGAAACCGATCGTGTTCCCGCGTCGGTCGCCCCGTCGCACCAGCCCGATCAGCGAGTGCGGGCGACCGAGCAGCCGCGCCGCGGCGGCGACGTCGCCCTCGACGATGCGCCGGCGGACCTCGCTGCTGCTCGTCGCGAGGTCTCCGACCTCGACCGGCGAGACGATCTCGACCTCGAAGCCCATCTCCGCCCCGAGTTCGGCGAGTCGCGGCGGCGTCCCGCGCCGCTCGTGGCCGAAGGTGACGTTGTAGCCGACGACGACCGCCGAGACTCCGAGTCGGCCGACGAGCCAGTCGCGCACGAAGTCCTCGGGCGACAGCGCCGCGAACTCCCTCGTGAAGCGACGGACGACCACCCCGTCGAGCCCGGTCGAGCGGAGCGCCGCGAGGCGACGGGCGAGCGAGGTGATCATGCGCGGCGCACGCTCGGGGAAGAGCACGGCGATCGGGTGCGGCCAGAAGGTGAACGCGACCGCGTCCGACCCGGCGGCCGCCGCGCGCGCCAGCGTCCGCTCGAAGATCGTGCGGTGGCCGAGGTGCACGCCGTCGAAGTTGCCGAGCGCGACGACCGGACGCCGAAACGGCCGGTCTCCGGGCCCCAGGTGGCGGACGACGCGCATCTCGACCCCCGACGTCGGCGCCGTCAGGCGCCGAGCACGAGGAGCTTGCGCCTGGCCGCGGCCGCTTCCTCGGAGCCCGGGTGGTCGGCGACCAGCTTCTGCAGGATGAGCCGGGCGTCGATCTTGTCGCCGAGCTCGAAGAACGCGACCGCCTGTCGCAGCAGCGCAGCCGGCACGCGCTCGGACTTCGGCGCCCCGACGAGGATCTCGTTGTAGGAGAGGATCGCCTCGTTGTAGCGACGCTGCGCGAAGTAGGCCTCCCCGATCCAGTAGCGGGCGATCGGGACGAGATCGCTCTTCGGCTCCCTGGTCGCGAAGCCGCGCAGCGACTGGATCGCCTTCGG
>JAGWVP010000709.1 GCA_018970825.1 bacterium
GGCCTCCAGTCCCGCTACGCGATGAAGGCCTGCTCGGCGCACCTCGTCCTGAAGGAGGTGCAGCGCGCGGGCATCTGGATCGACGCGGTCTCGGGCAACGAGGTGCTCCGGGCGAAGGCGGCCGGCTTTCCGATGGGGCACGAGCCGCCGGTCGTGCTGCTCACCGCCGACGTGTTCCGCGACAACGCGCTCGAGGTCGTCCTGCGAGAGCGCGTGCTGCCGAACCTGGGCTCGCCCGGCCAGGTCCGGACGCTCGCCGGCGGCGGCTGGCAGGGCCCCGTCGGACTGCGCCTGAACCCGGGCTTCGGCCACGGGCACGTGCAGGCCTGCGACACCGGCGGCCCGAGCTCGAAGCACGGCATCTGGATCGAGGACGCCGAGGCGGTCGCCGACGCTGCGCGTACCGCGGGGCTCCGGGTCGAACTGCTGCACGCGCACGTCGGCAGCGGGCCCGAGATCGCCGAACTCGAGCAGAACCTCTCGCGTCTCGCCGGCCGCTTCGCGGACCTCCTGCGCCGCTTCCCCGACTGCCGCGCGGTGAACCTGGGCGGCGGCATCCCGCACTCGTACCGCGACCCCTCCTGGGCGCCCGACCTGGGCCGCCTCGCCCGCATCCTCGCCGAGGCGCGCGACCGTTTCCGCGAGGTCGCGGGTCGGCCGATCCGGGTCGAGATCGAGCCGGGCCGCTTCTTCGTCGCACCCTCGGCGTCGCTGGTCGCGCGCGTGGCCGACGTCAAGGCGACGCGGGAGAACGACAAGGGACCTGGCCAGTCCTTCATCATGGTCGATGCCGGCTTCTGCGATCTCGTGCGCCCGGCGATGTACGGCTCGTTCCACCGCATCGACGTGGTCTCGGCGGCGCCGGGGCCGGTCGGGCGTTTCGCGGTCGCGGGGCCGCTCTGCGAGTCGGGCGACGTGTTCACCCGCCACGCGGACGAGCTGATCGAGCCGCGCGATCTCCCCGAGCCGCGCATCGACGACTTCGTCGTGCTGCACGACGCGGGCGCCTACGGCGCCTCGATGAGCTCGAACTACAACTCGCTCGGCCGCGTGCCGCAGGTCTGGTGGGACGACGGTCGCGCGGTGCTCATGTCGCGCCGCGAAACGCTCGCCGACCTCGTGGCTGCCGAGTGCGAGGAGGCGCTCGCCGTCTGAGGGCCGCGAGCCCCCGGGCCGCTTGCGGCACGGCGCCCTCGCGCCGCTCCGCTCATCGGGCCCGCTCGGGGAGCGGAGGAACGCCGGGGGTCGGCGAAGCGAGCGGTGCCGGCGGCGCGGCCTCCGGCGCGGGCGAGGCCGCAGCCGGAGGAGTCGTCGTGTCCGGGGGGCGGGGCGTCGGTGACGGGTCGGGCGACGGCGACGGCGCGCCGAGCCAGCTCTCCGCCGGTGCGCTCGCGTAGCCGTCGAGCGTGAAGGCCGTCACCCGGTAGTGGCACGGATCCGCCGGGCGCGGCGAGCGGTCGATCCAGGCGAAGGACCGGTTGCGACGGAACCGCTCCCGGTCGCCGACCTCGAGCTCGGCGACCTTCTCCCACGGAAGCCCGAAGCAGGCCCGCTCGACGTCGAAGCGACCGAGGTCGTCGAGCGGCTTGCCGTCCACGTACTTCGACGGGCGGCGCCACGCGAGCTTGGTGACGTCGTCCACGACGCTCACCTCGAGCGGGGCGGGGCTCTCCGGGATGACCCACTGGGGCGGCCGGGGCAGGGCCTTGCGACCGCAGGCGGCGAGCAGGGCGACGAACACGGCGA
>JAGWVP010000710.1 GCA_018970825.1 bacterium
CTTCTCGCGAGCATGCTCAGGTCGACCGTCGACACGGACTTCGTCCTAGCCCCGGATCCCGCGCATGACAACGGCCCGGGACGGTCGGGGAGGTCTTTCGCGAGCGCCGTCTGGTCCGAGAGGTCGCTTCCGTTAGGATGAGAGCGGCCGGCGCGCCCTCCCCGGGCGGGCCGGCCGACGGCGTGCCGTTCGCAGGTGGAGCAAGGCCGCGGCGCGAGGAAATCGCGGGGAGGACATGAACATGGACAGGCGCAGATTCCTCCTCGCATCGGTCGTCGGGGCCGCTTCGGTCGGGTCGGGCTGCTATTGGCAGCGGTACCCGAAGCTGGCCCGCACGCACCTCGGGCTGCTCTCCGATTTCGCGACGAAACTGCTTCGACTCGCCGAGGACCACGTCGTCGTCCCCGCGGAACGCTGGGGCGAATACACCTACCCCCTCGATCGCGCGCGGGAATTCTCCCGCATCGTCGCGAGCCGGTGGCCCGGGAGAGCCTCGATCGCGGCCTTCGACGCGGCCGTCGCGGCCTATGCCGAACTCGTGGCGGACCCCACGGTCCTCGCGCGGGAAGACGCCGCCACCCGCATCGAACGTGGCCGCGAACGGCTCGAACTCCGGATCGCGGAGGCGAGGGCCGCGCTCGACGCCGAGGACTGAACTTCGCCGGCTAGCGCGGCGGCATGAGGACGACGCGCTTCTTGTCCTCGGTGGTCGCGAGCATCTTCGACACGGTCTGGCCGAGCTCCGGGTGGACGAGTTGCGGGGCGACCTCCGCGAGCGGCATGAGCACGAAGCGCCGCCTGGGGATCTCCGGGTGCGGGATCCGCAGCTTCGGCGTGTTCACCACCTCGGTGTTGAAGAACAGGATGTCGAGGTCGATCGTTCGCGAGACGTCCTTCTTGGCAGGAGCCTTGGCCGCCTTTCCCTTGGCGGCCGGGGCGGCCTTCGTCTTGGAGCGCTTGCGACCGAGGTTGTCCTCGATTTCGGCGAGCCTCGCGAGCAGGTCGAGAGCCGTGAGGTCCGTCTCGAGTTCCACGACCATGTTGACGAAGAGGTTCTTTGCCGGCCCGTGGGGCTCGCTCTCGTAGAGCGAGGACGTGCGGGCGATCCGGGACTCGGGGATCTCCGACATCCTGCCGAGAGCCTCGGCCACGTTGGCCCGACGGTCCCCCAGGTTGGATCCGACTCCGATGAAGGCCCGGTGCGGCATGTCCGGTGGATTTCCTCCCCTGGCCCGGAAATCCGCGCCGGGAGGGGCGAAAGGCCCCGCCCGGGCTCCCCGGGGCATGAAACGGCGTTGCTCTAGCGAAGCGATGCCGTCGGGACAACCGAATCCCGCTTGCCCGACCGGAGTGTCAGGCATAGAAGCGCAGCGTCATCGCGCCGGTCCCGGTCGGGCCGGGCGCCCGTTCGGCGGCGTCGCGTCGCAGTCAGGAGCAGTCGAGGTGAGGCTCTTCGTCGGAAATCTTCCCTACGACGTCGGCAACGACGAGCTGCAGCAGGCCTTCGAGGAGGTCGGCTCGGTCGTGTCGGCGCGCGTCATCATGGATCGCGATTCCGGGCAGTCGCGCGGCTTCGGCTTCGTCGAGATGGCGTCCGCGGCCGAGGGCCAGAAGGCGATCCAGGCCTGGAACGGTCGAGAACTCTCCGGCCGGGCGCTCACCGTCAACGAGGCGAAGCCGCAACCCGAGGGGGCCCGCGGCGGTGGTGGCGGTGGTTGGCGGGGCGGCGGCGGTCGCGACCGCCGC
>JAGWVP010000053.1 GCA_018970825.1 bacterium
GGTCGCGACGAGTGCGGCCGGCCCGAAGTAGACCGACGGGTCGTAGAGGTTCGTCAGGTCCGACGGCAGGAAGCGTCGCTTCACCTCGTAGGCGATGGGGAACGCGAGCAGCAGCGCGAGGCCGTCGGCGAGGCGGGCGAGGTGGAGGACGTGGGCCGCCGGGCCGCCGCGCGAAACGGAGGTGGCCGCGCGAGCCCGCCCGTTCGTGCGCGGGACGCCTCCTGCACCGCGGGCCGCGCCCGCGGCGGCGACGCTCGCGCTTCCTCGCGCCGTCGACGACATCCCCGACGCTGAGGTATCGCAGCCCGGCCTCACCCGCAACCGCGGCGAGACGCCGGCATCCCGCTCTCTCGAGCGAAGACCGGTGCCGCGCTCAGGCGGAGCCGGAGACGAGGCGCCGGGCGAGATCCTCGTAACGGGATGCGACCTGCTCCCAGTCGTAGAGGCGCGCCACGCGCGCGGCGGCCGAGCGACCCATGAGGTCGCGCAGCATCCCGCGACGCTCGACCTGCTCGGGAGTCGGCCCGCCGAGCGTCTCGCGCAGCCGCTTCGCGAGGTCGTGGGGCGAGTTGAAGGCGTAGTAGACGCCGGAGTCGCCCATCACCTCGCGGTGTTCCGGGATGTCGTTCGCGACGATCGGCAGCCCGGCGGCCATCGCCTCGAGAAGCGCGGGATGCGTGCCGCCGACGTCGGTCGCCTGCACGTAGAGCGCCGCGTTCGACCGGAGCTCGTCGTACCCGGGCCCGAAGACGTAGCCCGCGAAGCGGATCGACGGGTCGTCGCCCGCGAGTTCGCGCAGCCGCGCCTTGTAGGCGCTCGCGTAGGGCGCGTCGCCCACCACCACGAGGTCGAGCGAGGGTCGCGCGTCGCGAAACGCGCGGATCACGACGTCGGCGTTGTTCTCGGGCTCGAGCCGGCTCACGTAGAGGACGTAGCCGCGCGGCCGCACCCCGAGCCGCTCGAGCTCGGCCGTGCCCCGCGAGCGAGGAGGCTCCGCGCCGTAGGAGATCATCTCGACGCGCGGCGCGCCGCGCGCCTCGTAGATGCGGCGGATGTGCTCGCAGTCGGCGATCGTCGCGTCGGCGAGCCGCGGCCCGACCCGCTCGGCGACGCGGTAGAACGCGCGGCCCGGCAGGCCCCACTTGCGCCGCGAGCTCTCGATGCCGTCGATCGCGAGCGCCGTTCGCGCGCCGGAGCGGCGCAGGATCGGCAGGGCGAGGAAGTTCGCGCTGTTGCACAGCAGCACGAAGTCGTGGCGCTCGCCTGCGGCCCAGCGGGCCGCGCGCAGGGTGTGGGCCACGGTTTCGAGGTACTTCGAGCGGGGCGCGGGAAGCACGACCAGGCGCACGCCCTGCCAGGTCGTGCCGTGGAGCGCCGGGTCGACGCTTCCCGCACGACCGTACACCGTCACGTCGTGACCGCGCGCCGCGAGGCGCACCGAGAGCTTCTCGGCGAACGTCTCGAAGCCGCCGTAGGCGGCGGGGATGCCGCGCGTCCCGAGGACGGCCATCCGGAGGGGGCGCTGGGTCGGCAACGACCGCTGCGTAGCACCCCGCCCGCCGTGCCCGAAACTCCCGGCGGCAGGCCGCCGGCGGCGGGCCCGACGAATCCCGCCCGGGTCGCGGGGTGCGCGCTTTGCCCCCGGCGCGTCGGCTCCGCTACCGTCGACGCGTGGACGTGCCCGAGCTGACGCCCGAACGACTGCGCGAGGGACTCGAGCGCGAAAGCTACTTCACGAACGTCCGCGTCGAGACCGCGATGCTGCTCGCGGTCCGACTCGGCAAGCCGCTGCTCGCGGAAGGGCCGGCCGGCGCGGGCAAGACCGAGATCGCGAAGGTGCTCGCGGCGATCCTCGACGCGGAACTCGTGCGCCTGCAGTGCTACGAGGGGCTCGACGAGGCGCGCGCCCTCTACGAGTGGAACTACCAGAAGCAGCTCCTGCGCATCCAGAGCGACCGGGGTGCCGAACGCGGCTGGGAAGACGTCGCCCACGACGTGTTCTCCCGCGACTACCTGCTCGAGCGTCCCCTCCTCCGCGCGATCTCGTCCACGCGCCCGGTCGTCCTCCTGGTCGACGAGATCGACAAGGCCGACGAAGAGTTCGAGGCGTTCCTGCTCGAGATCCTGAGCGACTTCCAGGTGACCGTGCCCGAACTCGGGACGATCCGGGCCGAACGACGACCCGTCGTCGTGCTCACCTCGAACCGGGCGCGCGAGCTCTCCGAAGCGCTGCGGCGCAGGTGCCTGCACGTGTTCGTCGACTTCCCGTCGCCCTCGGTCGAGGCCGCGATCGTCGCACGCAAGGTCCCGGGGCTCGACGGCGATCTCGCGCGCCACGTCGCCCGCTTCGTCGCCGGGCTGAGACGCCTCGACCTGCGCAAGGCCCCCTCGATCGCCGAGACCCTCGACTTCGCCCGGGCCCTGCAGGCCCTCGGGGTCCGGGAACTCGACCCCGCGGCCGTGCGTTCCGCCGCGGGACTCCTCCTCAAGCACGAGGAGGATCTCCGGAAGGCGGAACCCAAGACCTCGGCCCTCGTGAACGGGGCCCGGGGCGGCGAGCCCCCGAACGGCTGACCGCGGTTCGCAGCGGAAGGGGGGCGACAAAAGATCGCACCTGCCGGAAAGTGCTTGATCTGGCATGCCCCTCGTCGCAAGATCGAGGCGTGATGGAGGGGTCGGGGAGTGCTTCGCGGAAGTCGACCGGGGCTCGCGGTCTCGCGGGGCAGGCCGGTTCGAGCGAGATCAAGCTCCTCTTCTTCACGAACGTCGCCCTCCAGTTGTTCGACGGGCACCTGACGCTGCGGGGCCTCGGGCACGGCTACGTCGAGGGAAACCCGTTGATCCACAGCGCGATCGAATCGATGGGGCCCGTGTCCGGGGTGTTCGCCGCGAAGATCTTCGCCATCTGCTGCCTCGCCGCCGTGCACGAGCTCCATTTCCACGCCCGCCCCTGGATGAGGACGGCGGTGGCGACGGGACTCGCGACGATGGCGGCCGTCTACACGACGCTCGCGATCGTCCCCTGGAGCCTCTTCCTCGCGCGCGTCGGCGGCTGACCCGCGGCCGACCGCCGGGACGTGTCCCGACGCGCCCGTGCGGGCCCGGGGCTCG
Source organism: bacterium (assembly GCA_018970825.1). Lineage (GTDB taxonomy): Bacteria > Desulfobacterota > Binatia > UBA12015 > UBA12015 > REEB422. The sequence goes on from JAGWVP010000053.1 coordinate 3,112, forward strand.
GAGCCCGTGACAGCCCGGCCGGGGCGTGGCATCGTCCGCGCCCGACGATGAGCCTCCGGTCGCCCACCCTGCGCAGCGCGCTCCTCGCGCTGATCGCCGTCGCCCTCCTGCCGATCGTCGGCGCGATGCTGTACGCGACGTGGCACGCCTGGAGCGAGAGCCGCGATCGCAACACGAACGAGGTCCGGGAGGAGGCGGCCGACGCCGCGACGCGACTGTCCGGCAGCATCGACGAGGCCAGGCGCGTCCTCCAGCGACTGAGCCACGATGCCTCGATCATCGCCGGGGACGTCGCCGCCTGCGAGCGCCTGACGGCCGACTACCGGCAGCTCCACCCGAGCTTCCGCAACGTCGGGCTGATCGGTCCCGACGGAAAGCTGCTGTGCAGCGCCACGCCGCTCGGGGGCCCGGCCGACTTCTCCGACTTCCCGCTCTTCCGCGAGATGGCGAACGCCCACTCGCTCGTCCTGCGGGAACTCCCGCGGGAGATCTCCGGCAAGTCGATCCTCGCCTGCATCTACCCGGTGCGCGACTCGGACGGCCGCTTCCGGGGAGCGACCTTCGTCACCCTCGCCTTCCGGTCGCTCGCCGACCTGACGATCGGCGACCGGCTGCCGCCGGGCTCGACCGTGACCCTGTTCGACAACCGGGGCATGGTCGTGCTCCGCGAACCGGACCGCGACGGCTGGAACGGTCGCCCCGCGGAAGCGACGGCGACGTGGAAGCTGCTGCGCTCCGGACGGCTGACCCGTGCGACGTCGCCGGACCTCGACGGCGAGGAGATGATCTTCGGCGCGGCGCGCATCCCGGCCAAGCGCGGCCAGGCCGACGGATGGCTGGTCGCCGCCGTGCCTCCCGACCTGCTGACCGAGGAACCCCGGCGCAACTTCGGCTGGCAGCTCCTCGGGCTCGGCGCGACCCTCGCCGCGATCGCGGGCGGGATCTGGTGGGGCATCGACCACTACGTCCTCCACCCGGTCCGCTCGATCGAGCAGGCGGCACGCGGCATCGCCTCGGGCCAGGTCGGAGCGCGCAGTTCCACCTCGAGCGGTGCGCACGAGCTCACCCGGCTCGGCGTCGCGTTCGACGAGATGGCCGACTCCCTCGAGCGGAGCCTCGGCGACACGAACCACGCTCTCGAGGTCGTGCGTCGGAGCCAGGACCGGCTGCGGACGCTGTCGCGAGCACTGCTCGAGGGACAGGAGGCCGAGCGCTCGCAGCTCGCTCGCGAGCTCCACGACGAGGTCGGCCAGGCGCTCACCGCCGCCACGCTCAACCTCGACGCGCTGCGGGCCGGGGAGGCGGCGAACGAGGGGAAGGTCGACGAGGCGCTCGACGTCGTGAAGCGGGCGCTGAACCAGGTCCGCGACCTCTCCCTCGACCTCCATCCCTCGATTCTCGACGACCTCGGCCTCGCCGCCGCGCTGCGCTGGTACCTGGGTCGGCAGGCCGAGCGTTCGGGGATCCGGGTGAGCGTCGACGCGAACCGCCTCGACCGAAGGCTGCCCAAGCCGGTGGAGACCGCCTGCTTCCGGATCTGTCAGGAGGCGGTGACGAACGTCCTCAAGCACGCCGGGGCGACCCGCGTCGACGTCGCGATCGGCGTCGAGGACGGGACCGTCCGCATGACCGTGGCCGACGACGGGCGGGGCTTCGACGTCGACGAGGCGCACGAGCGCACCCGCCGGCAGCCGAGCCTCGGCTTGATCGGGATGGAGGAACGCGCGACCCTCCTCGGCGGGTCGCTGGACGTCGTCTCGCGACCGGGCGAGGGAACCGAGATCCGGGTCACCCTGCCGCTGCAGGAAGCGACCACGGAGGCACTGACGACATGACCGACCGAGCGAAGACGCGCGTCCTTCTCGTCGACGACCACACCCTGGTGAGAGCCGGGATCCGCAAGCTGCTCGAGGTGCTTCCCAGCGTCGAAGTGATCGGAGAAGCCGGCAGCGGCCGCGAGGGTCTCGTGGCGGTGCGGGAGCTCGACCCGGACGTCGTCGTGATGGACATCGGCATGCCCGACATCAACGGCCTGGAGGCGACCGCTCTCATGCGCGCCGAGAAGCCCGGGGTCAAGGTTCTCATCCTGTCGATGCACCGCGCCGACGAGTACGTCCTCGAGGCGATGCGGGTCGGCGCATGCGGGTACCTGCTCAAGGAATCGGCGACGGCCGAGCTCGGGCTCGCGGTCGAGGCCGTGACCCGGGGCGAGAAGTACCTGAGCCCGGCGGTTTCGGGCGCCGTCGTGCGCACCGCGATGGGCCCCGGCGAGTCGGCGCCCGCAGCGGCGGCGACCGGTCTCGTGACCAACGCGAGCGAGGCCTCGGCGCGCCTCACCCCGCGACAGCGCGACGTCCTGCGGCGCATCGCGGAGGGCGGCTCGACGAAGGAGATCGCCTACGACCTGGGGCTGAGCAGCAAGACGGTGGAGACCCACCGTGCGCAGCTCATGGACCGGCTCGGGATCCACGACGTCGCGGGGCTCGTCCGCTTCGCGATCCGCATCGGCCTCGTCAGCGCCGAACGCTGACGAGGGGCGGCTCGGGTTTCCCCCGATCCGTCGCGGGGCTTTTCCCGGTGGCCGCGCCCCGGGAGCGTGACCATCCTCGGTTCGTCGGGAACAAGTCCTTGGCGAAGCCGATCCGCACCCTCGTCGTCTCGGGCGATGCGCCCGGGCGTGCCGCCGCGACGCTCGCCCTGCGCGCCGTCGCCGGGGTCGAACTGCTCGCACCGGTCGGCGACGGGGCGGAGGCGCTGCGGCGGGTCGCACGCCGGAGCCCGGACCTGGTGCTGGTCGAGTTCCTGCTTCCCGGGCGCAGCGGCCTGCAGATCGGGGCCGCGCTCAAGCGGCGACGCCTCGGGCCCAGGGTCGTCCTCGTGAGTCTCGGCGGAGGCGAGGCGTGGGACGCCGCCGCCCGCGAGTTCGGCATCGACGCCGTCGTGCGCCGGCAGGACCTCGCGGCCGAGATGCCGCGGCTCCTCGCCCGGCTCTTTCCCGAACGGCGGACGCACGTGCACGGTCCCGACCCCGCGGAGGAGGACTCCCGGGTCGTCGCGAGTCGCGCACCCGCCCGGGAGTCCCGGGAACTCAGTCGCGCTGAAGGACGCTGATCGCGCAGACGCTGCCGCCGCCCATCATGTGGCACAGGCCCGTGCGCGCGCGCTCGAGTTGGCGCGGGCCGGCCTCGCCGCGCAGCTGGAGCGTGGTCTCCCAGATCTGCGCGAGGCCGGTCGGGCCGCCGGGGTGGCCGCGCGCGACGAGCCCACCGTCGGTCGACACGGGCACCCGGCCGCCGCGCTCGAAGTCGCCGCGCTCGATGCAGGCCTCCGCCTCGCCCCGGCCGCACAGGCCGAGCAGCTCGTAGTACTCGAGCTCCTCGATGACGAATGCGTCGTGGACCTGCACCAGGTCGAGATCCTTCGGACCGAGGCCCGCCCCCTCGTAGACCGCGCTCGAGGTGTCGACCGTCATGCGGGCGGGCCCGACGACCGGGCCCATGAAGAGGTGGCCGCGCTCGTAGCGCTCGGACTGCAGGTCCGACGCGAGCACGCGGACGACCGGGCGGTCCGGACGGAGCTTCTTCGCCATGTCGGCGCGGCCGACGATCGCGCACGCGGCACCGTCGCCGATCGGACACGACATCATCGCGGTGAGCGGCCAGGCGATCATCTTCGACGAGAGGATCTTCTCGGGCGAGATCGTCTTGTCGGGGCGGCGCTGGCTCATCGGGTTCAGCGCGCCGTTGTTCCAGTTCTTCGCCGCGATCTTCGCGAGGTGCTCGGGCTTCGTGCCACGCTCGTGCATGCGGCGGGTCGCCCACATCGCGAAGAACCCGGCCGGGAGGATCGAGTCCTCCAGATAGGCCGGGTCGGTGTTCATCGACGTCTCCTGGATCATGCTCGTCATCTTGTCGAAGCCGAGCACCATCACGAGGTCGTAGCGGCCCGACGAAACCGCGTGACACGCCTCGAAGAAGGCGGCCGAGCCGGTCGCCGACGCGTTGTCGAGGCGCTGCACCGGGAGCCCGGTGAGGCCGAACTCCTTCATCACGCGCACGCCGGTCATGACCGGCGCGAAGATCTGGGCGACGTAGGCCGCGTCGACGTCGCGGAACGAGACGCCCGCGTCCTTCATCGCGGCGAGCCCGGCGATGCGGCCCATGTCGGCATTGCTCGAGTCGGGGAACATGCCGAACGGGTGCATGCCGACGCCGAGCACGGCCACGTCGTGGAGCTTCGTCTTCCTCATCGCGCACCTCCCGCGGCGGCCGTCGGCTTGAAGCGCAGGATGACGACCTCGGTGTCGCCCTCCTCGCGGATCGCCTCGAGTTCGGCGACGAGCGGCATGCCGACCGAGAACTCCTCCTGCTTGCCGGCGAGCGGCACCTGGACGCGCGGCCCCTCCGGCAGGTCGATCTGGCCGACGCCGTAGCCCACGTGCTCCATCTTCATCGAGCCGAAGAGCGGGAAGTGCACGAAGGTGTAGCTGTAGAGGGTGCCGCCCGGGCCGAGCGGCGCCTCGGTGGTGCGCTCCGAGAGGCACTTCGCGCACACCGCCCGCTTGGGAAAGAAGTGCTCGCCGCAGTCCTCGCAGCGGGTGCCGAGCAGCCTCGGCGGCTCGGCCGGGTTCTCCGGCACGGTGAAGTAGCCGGCCTTGACCGGTCGCCTCTTCTTCGTCTGTTCGGCCACGTCGTCTCCTTCGCGGTGGGTTCGAAGCGGGCAGGATCTAACGGAAGGCCGGGGCGAGGCAAACGGCGGACGCGGACGGCACGGGCGCGACGGGCGGGGTTCAGCGTTCGAGGCTCGCGGCGAGCGAGCCGCCGCGGCCGGCGAGCCGCCACGCGACGGCAAAGGCGAGCAGGAGTGCCACCGAGAGAGCTGCGCCGAACGGCCAGTCGCGCGCCGCGCCCGTGAATTGGTCCGCGACGAGGTTGCCGATCATGTCGACGCGCCCGCCGCCCAGCACGTCGTTCAGCGCGTAGAGGCCGAGCGCCGGCACGAACACGAGCAGCGCCGCGGCGGCGATCCCCGGCCCGAGGAGCGGCAGCACGACCTCGCGGAACGTCCGGACCGGCCCGGCACCGAGGTCCGAGGCGGCCTCGACGAGGGCCGGGTCGAGCGCCTCGGCGGTCGCGTAGACCGGGAGGATCGCGAACGGGAGGAAGGTGTGGACGAGGCCGAGCAGAACGGCGCCCGGGGTGTAGAGCATCTCGATCGGGGCCGACACGAGCCCTGCCGCGAGGAGCGCCCCGTTCAGGAGCCCCTCTCCCTTCAGGATCGTGACCCAGGCGTAGGCCCGGACGAGAAAGCTGGTCCAGAACGGCACGACGACCGCCGCGAGCAGCCATGCGCGACGCCGCGGCGCGGAGCGGGCGATCGTCCATGCCGCCGGCACGGCGAGGACGAGGCACGCGATCGTCGCGAGACCGGCCCAGGCGACCGAGCGCCCGAGCACGACCCGCACGGTCGGATCGAGCAGGCGACCCCAGGCCGCGAGCGAAAAACCCGGTTCGACGCCGCCCAGCGTGCCGCGGCGACCGAACGAGCAGGCGACCAGCATCGCCGTCGGCAGCACCGCGAACGCGATCGCCCAGGCGACGAGCGGTGCGAGCAGGAGGCGGGCGACGCGCCCCGGTGGACCCGGCTCGCGGGAGCCCCGCGAAGCCGCCCCCGCGCCGCTCATCCGCCCGCCTTGATCCGCGCGACCAGCTGGTCGACGAGCACGGCGCCCGTGCCCACGTCGCGGAAGAACTCGAGCTTCGCCTCGCCCGGCGGGTAGCTCGCCGGGTTCGCGAGCGCGCGCGGCGAGAGCAGCCTGCGCGCGGCGAGATTCGGGTTCGTGTAGGGGTACGCGGCCGAGATCCGCGCGCTCACCTCCGGCCGCAACACCCAGTCGAGGAAGCGGTGCGCCCCCTCGGGATTGCGCGCGCCGACCGGGATCGCGAGCGAGTCGACGAAGCGATGCGAGCCCCCCGCGGGAAGGATCCACCGGAACCTCGGGTCCTCGTCGAGCAGGAGCGCCCCTTCTCCCGACCAGACGACGCCGAGGTCGACGTCGCCGTCGAGCAGTGCCCGCTTCGGGCTGTCGGAGTCGAAGACGCGCACGAGCGGGATCCAGCGCCGCAGCACCGGCTCGACCTTCGCGAGCGAGGCCTCGTCGACGTCGTTGATCGGGAGCCCCTCGGTCGCGAGCGCCCACGAGACGATCTCGCGGGGGTCGTCGACCACCACGATGCGGCCCCGGTGGGCCTCGGTGAACACGTCGGCGAAGGAACGGATCGACCCGGGATCCACCTTCGTCGAGTCCACGACGATCCCGACCGCGCCGCCCATCCACGGGATCGTCCACCGCTGGCCGGGGTCGAAGGGCAGGTGCAGGAAGTCGGGCGAGACGTTGCCGAGGTTCGGGATTCTCGATGCGTCGATCGGCTGCAGGCGCCCCTCCCGGGCGAGCGCCTCGACGGTGTAGTCCGACGGCTGGACGACGTCGTAGCGCGTCGCCCCCGACAGCAGCTTCGCGAGCATCTCCTCGTTCGACGCGAAGGTCTCGAGGTTCACCCGGATCCCCGTCGCCGCGGTGAACCCGTCGATCACCTCGGACGGCACGTACTCGGACCAGGCGAAGACCGCGATCTCGGGTGCGGGCGCGCCCCGGGAGCACGCGGCGACCAGCGCTGTACCGACGAGAAGCGCGGCGACCCGCGCGAGAACCGGGACACGGGGGCGCCGAGCGCGCCTCATCGCGAGCCCCCCGAGCGGCGACGCACCAGGCCCGCCAGCGCCACGACCGCGAGCGTCGCCGCGACCAGCACGGTGGAGATCGCGTTCAGGCCCGGATCGAGCCCGCGGCGGATGCGCCCGTAGATCTCGATCGGCAGCGTCCTCGACGACGCGCTCGCCGTGAACCAGGTGACGACGAGTTCGTCGAACGAGAGCATGAACGACAACAGGGCGGCCGACGCGATCGCGGGTGCGACGACCGGCAGGACGACGCGGCGGAAGGCGGCCGCGGGCGTGGCGCCGAGGTCGAGCGCCGCCTCCTCGAGCGCGGGGTCGAGCGAGGCGACCCGGGCGCGCACGGCGACCAGCACGAAGGGCACGCAGAAGGCGACGTGCGACGCGATCACGGTGGCGAAGCCGAGTTCCAGGCCGACCGCCACGAAGAGTGCGAGCAGGCTCGTGCCGATCACGACCTCGGGCGCGATCATCGGCAGCAGCAGCGTCGTCTCGAGCAGGTCGCGGCCGCGGAAACGGTGGCGCTCGAGCAGGAACGCGGCCGCCGTGCCGAGCGGCACCGACAGCAGCGTCGCCCACGCCGCGACCCAGAGGCTGTTGCCGAGGCTGCGGAGCAACCCGGCGTCCGAGAAGGCGACCGCGTACCAGCGCAGCGTGAAGCCCTTCCAGAGGACGTTCAGCCGCGAGTCGTTGAACGACCAGGCGACGAGGATCGCGATCGGGAACCACAGGAAGAGCAGCACGAGCGCGGTCCAGGCCGCGAGCGCCCGGCGGAGGAACGGGGTCATCGCGCTTCACCAAGGCACCGATCGCGGCACTCCTCAAGGCAGGCTCCCCCGCGCGGCCGCGGCCGACCTTGCGACGGCGACGGGCGACGGGTTCCCTCCGGCCCGGGCCCGCGCCCGCCGTCATGACGAACCCGAACGCACGGGCACGCCTCGATCTCCGCCGGAGCGGCCCCTCCGGCCGCGCCGGCCTCCTCGTGCTCGCGGGCCTGCTCCTCGTCTCCTGCACCGGACCGGCACCCTCGACCGCGCCCACGGCGACGCCCTCGCCCGCGGAGCAGCCCGCCGAGGCGCCGGCCGGGCGGCACGACCATGCGCCGCGCCACGGCGGGATCGTCGCGATGTCCGGCAGGCGCCACCTCGAGGCGCGCGCGGAAGCCGACGGCACCTTGCGCGCA
>JAGWVP010000711.1 GCA_018970825.1 bacterium
GCACGCGTCCGCGCACCCGCAGCACGTCGCTGCCCCACACCACGTTCACCAGCCGGAGGTCGAGCTTGCCGCCGCGGTGCCAGCCGTCGCCGAAGGCCCGCGTCATGAGCTCCGCGACGAAGCAGATCGACATCATCCCCTGCACGACGACGTCGGGAAACCCGAGGGCCAGCGCCATCTCGCGGTCGTTGTGGTAGTTGCGGCCGGGGCCGGAGAAGGCGTCGCACATCTCCTGGGTGATCGCGCGCTCGATCGGCTCGAGGTCGGGGCCGTCGCCCTCGCCGACGCGGAAGTTGCGGTCGGAGCGCTTCTCCCGGTCGCGGTCGACGGCGAAGCCGCTCCCGCGCCCGTCCTCGGCGAGGAAGCTCTGGTGGGTCCGGCTGCGCTGCAGCCAGCGGCCCTCGGGGGTGGTGACCAGCACCTCGTTCACGACGTAGTCGCGGTCGCGCTTGCGGTAGCGCTCGACCACCGTCGAGCGGGTTCGGACGCTCTCGCCGACCCGCATCGGGTGGAAGAACTCCCACTCCTGGCGGGCGTGGAGGTTGCCGAAGATGTTCGGCAGGTACCAGCCGAGCTCGGCGTAGACCTCCGAGTGGAAGAGCAGGGCCGGCGCGTCGGCGCCGGGCGCGAGCGGCTCGTCGCCGCGCCAGCCGAGCCGGTCGCCCGTGCCGGCGGCATGGTGACGCAGGAGATCGGCGCCGATCGCGTGCTCGCGTCCGCCCATGTCGCGGCCGACGAAGACGCCCCGGGGATCGTGAAACTCCATGTCGCATTCCCTCCGCCCGAAGCGAACCACGACGGCGGCGGCGGTGTCCAGCCGGCGCTTCGCTCGGCCCGGTCCGTCGGCTAGGCTTTCGAGGAGTCCGCCGCGTCTTCCCGCGGCGGCGCACGCGAGAGGAGTGGTTTCATGCCGACGGCGACGGTGGGCGACATCGAGATCTGGTACGAGGAGCACGGCAGCGGGCACCCGCTCCTCATGATCATGGGCCTCGCGACCGACTCGACGGCGTGGGCCTTCCAGCTCCCCGACTTCTCGAAGCGCTACCGTGCGATCGCCTTCGACAATCGCGGCGTCGGACGGACCTCGAAGCCTTCGGGGCCGTACTCGATCCACCAGATGGCGGACGACGCGAAGGGGCTCCTCGACGTCCTCGGCATCCGGCGCGCCCATGTGCTCGGCGTCTCGATGGGCGGGATGATCGCCCAGGAGCTCGCGCTTCGTCACCCGGAGAGCGTCTCGGCGCTGGTGCTCGCCTGCACGTTTCCCGAGCCCGACGCGACCGTCGAGGACCGTCGCAGCTTCATGGTCGGCCAGCTCGGCGGGCAGGTGAGCACCGACGGCGAGATCTCGATCGACGTCGCGAGCCTGAATCCGCTGCTGTTCGTCCAGCAGATGCTGCCGACGGTGTTCAACCCCGAGTTCATCCGGACGGACCTGCCGAAGCTGATGCAGGTCTTCGCGGGCGCGCTGCAGCACGGCTTCAGCATGGAGGCGATCCTGGGCCAGGTCGCGGCCGTGATGGGCCATCGCGCGACCGACCGGCTGCACCGGATCGGCGTCCCGACGCTCGTGTTGACGGGGGATGCGGACCGCCTCGTCGCCCCGTCGAACTCCGACGTCCTCGCTCGCGAGATCCCCGGCGCGAAGCTCGTGAAGATCCCGGGCGGGAGCCACGGCTTCAACTTCGAGACCCCCGAGGTCTTCAACGCGGCGGTGCTCGACTTCCTCGCGACGGTGCCGGCGG
>JAGWVP010000712.1 GCA_018970825.1 bacterium
CAGCGTGCGCGCCTCGCGCGTGAGCTTCGACGCCGCGCAGGCGACCCGCATCTTCTACCTCTCGGTCCTGCTGTTGCCCGAGCTCCTCATGCTCGCCGGCCTCGCCGTCTGGTGGCGGCGGTCGAGCCTCTGAGCCCGGCACGGCACCCGTTGCGATGAAGTTCCGCTCGACGCTCGTCCTCGCCCTCCTCGTCGCGGCCCTCGGGGCGTGGCTCTGGTGGGTCGAGCGGCCGAAGGTCGAGAAGGAGGCGGAGAAGAAGACGCTGCTCGCCGCCTTCGACAAGCGCCGGGTCGTCGCGGTCGACCTCGTCTACCCCGACGCCTCGATCAAGCTCCGTCGCAAGGACGGACGCTGGCGCATCGAGGCCCCGGTCGACGTCCCGGCCGACACCGGCACGATCCGGAACCTTCTCGACGCCGTCGCCACGGCCGAGAGCAAGAAGGTGGTCGCCGAGACGGCCGGCTCGCCCGCGACCTACGGCCTCGACGCGCCGGTCGCGCAGGTGACGATCGAACTCGACGACGGCAGCCGCCTCCCGACCGTCCGCGTCGGCAAGGCGACGCCGGTCGGCTACGGCGCGTACGCGCGGGTGGGCGACGACCCCTCGATCCTGCTCACGACCGGCGCCTTCCAGGCAGGCGTGAAGAAGAGCGTCGACGACCTGCGCGACCGCACCGTGCTCTCGTTCGACTCGGCGAACCTCCGCGAGGTCCGCATCTCCGCGAACGGCCGCTCGGACGTCCTCCTCGAACGCGAGGGCGAAGGCTGGAAGATCTCGCGGCCGTCGGAACTTCGCGCCGACCCGTCGCAGGTGCAGGGCTTCCTCACCTCGCTCGAGAACCTGCGCGCGGACGGGTTCGCCGACGGCGCGCCGACGGTCGAGCAGGGGCTCGTTCCCCCCGAGCGCACGATCGTGCTGGTCCCCCGCGAGGGCGAGCCGATCGAGCTGCGCGTCGGCCGCACCGTCGGCGACGAGAACACGAAGAAGGCCTGGGTCGCCCGCGGCCCCGCGGGCCCGGTCTACTCGATCCCCGACCACCTCGCGCAGGGGCTCGCCAAGGGCACCGAGGACCTGCGCGACAAGACGATCGTGTCGATCCCGCGGGAGGCGGTCACGGCCGTCGTCGTCACCCGCGCCGACGGAAACGGCTTCCGGCTGGAGAAGAAGGACGGGGCCTGGCGACTCGCCGACGCCGGCGACACCGCCACGCGCCAGGCGCTGCTCGACCGCTTCGCCGACGACGTCCGCACGCTGCGGGGATCGGAAGTCGCCGCCGAGCCCGAGGATGCCCACGCGCTCGGCCTCGATCGCCCCGCCCTGCAGATCGCCTTCGAGGGAGACGGCGCGAAGCCGCTCGGCCGCATCCGGATCGCCGAGCGCGACGACGCGGGCCGCAAGCAGCACGTCGCGGACGCCGAGGGCGGGAGCGTCGCATGGGTGCTCGCGGAGCACGTCTTCCAGCGCATCGACCGCTCGCGCGACGACTTCCTCGACCGGCCCACGCCGACGCCGGCGCCGACGCCGGTGCGCTGAACCGCAGGCTCAGCGGGCGACGAGCGAGCGGAGCTCGTCGAGCAGCCGATCGACTTGCGTGTCCGTGCCGACCGAGATGCGGAGTGCATCCGGGAGAGCCCGGAACCACCGCACGAGCACGCCTCGCTCCTTCAGCGCCCGCGCCACGCCCTCCTGCGACTCCCCCGGCCCGTAGGCGAGGACGAAGTTCGTTTCCGACGGCACGAC